>JBKECD010000088.1:0-55928 GCA_047974225.1 Mangrovibacterium sp. | reverse complement strand
TTATTTAGATGGAATGTTTTTGAGCACTTCCAAAGTGAAGTCCCAGAATTTAGCCACTGTTGCGACATTTACTTTTTCATCGGGTGAGTGGGGGTAGCGAATTGTTGGACCAAAGGAAATCATATCCCAGTTAGGATATTTGCCGCCCAAGATGCCACATTCTAAGCCTGCATGCACCGCTTTGATTTCAGGTGTTTTGCCATACTTATTATGATAGACCTCTTGCATCGTTTTCAGAATTGGCGATGCCATGTTGGGCTGCCAGCCTGGATAAGCTCCCGAGAACTCTATTTCAGCTCCTGCCAATTCAAACACCGAGGCGATGCGTTGTCCCAAGAATGCTTTGGCTGAATCCACCGAACTACGCATCAAAAACGAGATGGTGATTTTATTGCCTTTGCCTGTTGAGTTCACCGTTGCCATGTTCACCGAAGTTTCCACCAAGCCTTTCATGTCATCCGACATGCGGATTACCCCATTAGGACAAGCCAAGATGGCTGTGGTGAGGTGGCGTTGAGTGCTTTTATTGATGAGTTGATTCACCTTAGTTTCTGGTTCAAGCTCGATGTGCATGTCGGGTTCGGTGGCAGCAAACTCTTTCCGAATGATTGCATTTAGTTCCTCCACCATTTCGAGTGCCGATTTCCAAGTAGTCTTCTTCACCGCCACCAAGCCGAAGGCTTCGCGAGGAATGGCATTGCGCAAGCTTCCGCCCTCGATGGTGGAAAGTCGCACGCCATAGGCATGGTGCAAATCGTTGAGCACACGGAAGAATACTTTATTCGCATTGGCACGTTGCAGCACAATGTCCATGCCCGAGTGTCCACCTTTCAAGCCTGTTACACTGAGTTTTCCACCCACAAACTCGCTAGGCATATCTTTCTTGTCATATTTGAAAGTTACCGTAGCATCCTCGCCACCAGCACAACCCACATAGAGTTCGCCCTCATCTTCTGAGTCCATGTTGAGGAGAATATCACCTTGCAGCACGCCTGCTTCCAAGCCATTAGCACCGCCCATTCCAGTTTCTTCGGTGGCAGTGAAAAGAGCTTCGATTGCACCGTGCTCAATGTCATTGGCAGCAAGCACCGCCATGGCTGCCGCCGCTCCGATACCATTATCAGCTCCGAGAGTTGTGCCATTGGCAGTTACCCAATCGCCATCAACGAATGCCTCGATGGGGTCGGTTTCGAAGTTATGCACTTTGTCGCTATTCTTTTGCGGCACCATGTCGAGGTGTGCTTGCAGAATCACGCCCACTTTGCTTTCATGTCCTGCTGTGGCAGGCTTTCTGATGATGATATTTCCGGCATCATCCTTGATGGTTTCCAAGCCTAAGTTCTTTCCGAAATTGAAGATGTAGTCTTGCACCTGTTCTTCGTGATGCGAAGGACGAGGAATCTGCGTCAATGCATAAAAGTTTTCCCAAATCGCTTTGGGGTCCAAGTTTTGTATTTCCATAAGATACTATAATTAAGCCCCCTCCAGCTCCCCCGAGGGGGAGGGTTCAAAGGCAAAGCCCCTCCCAACCTCCCCGAGGGGAGGAGCTAGAGGCACTGGGTTTATTATTTATTTTCTATCATTTATTCACCTTTGGGTTCCAATCCTCCCCCTTGGGGGAGTCGGAGGGGGCTGTTTTTATTTCTTTTTCTTTCCTGTTTCCACTTCAAACACCACTTGCTTGCTGCCCATGATAGCTCCTGTTTCGGGGTTCATTTTGATTTCAAACTTGCCGTCGAGCAGCTGATTGGGTATTGGCATGATTGTGCCAAACTGCGCAATTTCGATTTGTGCGGTGGCTAAAGTTTTGTCGGCATATTCAAGGGTGAAAGTAGCTTTGCCCGGTATCCGATAATAAAGTGCATGTTCACTTTCAGCATTGCCGAAGCCTTCGCCGAGTGCATTTGTTTGAATAGAAATGATGACTGGCGCACCTGAAAGATCGCTCACTGGCACGGGACCGTGTTCTTCGGAAAAGCGAAATGCCACATCGCCCGATTTGTCGGTAGTGGTCGGCACATAGTCGAAGCTAAAGTTGCACGAAGCCGAGTAGCTTGCCCCGATGAAGAGTGAAAGATATTCGAGTTCCATCTTGTGGAGCTTGTCGGCTGCGGCTTGCAGGGTTTGCGCATCGCCCAATTCGCTACTGTCGAGCGCACCTGCGAGCAAGTCATAGCGTTGTTGGCGAAGGTCGATGATGGTGTTGGCAGCTTCTTGCGCCATCTCTTCATCGGTCTTTTTGAATGTGCGCACCCCTGTGGAATCGCTCACCGTATAGGTGCGTCCCTCCATGGTGAGGGTGGTGAAGTTGGTGAGCGGTTTTTGCACTGTTGGGGCAATAAACGAGGAATAATTTAATCCTGTTGATTGCGTTGGCGCAATGGTGTTTACCCCAGCAATCACGCCATTGCTGCATAGGCTCACTAGCGAACCGCCCACTCCCATGGATTGGTATTGTTGCGAGGGGTCGGCTTCAGTGAAAGTATTGAAGCTGATGTTGCTCATGCTCCAATGCAGGACATCTTCGAGCACAACATTTTTAATGCCCAGATATTTATCGGCATATTTGGCATAAGGTCCTGCCACGAGCTGCGTGTATTGTGCTTCCACATTAATTTTCACCACTGTGCGAGGTAGATTATAGACTAATCCCACAATCGGAGCGGGTTCTTCTTTCTTTTTTGCTGAAGCAATTGTGCTAATCCCGAGGATTAAAAGGAGTATTAAACGAAGTTTTGTTGTCATACATTTATAATTTAGCAATAAGCTTTAGTTCTACTTTGAGCGATTAAAAATCTGCTTCACCTTTCCAAAAAGAGAGGAAGAATTAAAAAAATCCGCTTCACATTTTCAAAAAGAAGAGGAAGAATTAAAAAAATCCGCTTCACATTTTCAAAAAGAAGAGGAAGAATTAAAAAAATCCGCTTCACATTTTCAAAAAGAAGAGGAAGAATTAAAAAATTCTGCTTCACATTTTCAAAAAGAAGAGGAAGAATTAAAAAATTCTGCTTCACATTTTCAAAAAGAAGAGGAAGAATTAAAAAATTCTGCTTCACATTTTCAAAAAGAAGAGGAAGAATTAAAAAATTCTGCTTCACATTTTCAAAAAGAAGAGGAAGAATTAAAAAATTCTGCTTCACATTAGACTAATAAAGTGTCAAATATCACAAATCTCATCTATTTTTTAATCTGTCAAAGTCGAATTAGGCTTTTGCTGATTTAATCAAGTTTTGGTGAAAGCCTACCACATGGAGGTTTCATCGCCCAAATGTAAAGTTTTTTTGCCTAAAATGAAGCCTAATTTGGCAAAGTCTATTCATCGTGTTGGTATTTTTGTAATTTTGAGCGGCAATACTATAATATATATGTTTGAAAAAACGATTACCCTTAATGACGTTGACCTTTTAGAGTTCTATGGCGTGAACAATGCCAAGATTACTTTGGTGGGCGAGTTCTTTCCGAAGCTGCGCATCGTGAGCCGTGGCGACCAAATTATGGTGCAGGGCGACAAAGCGGAGCTAGTGGCTTTTGAATTGAAGTTGCAAGAGCTGCTCGACCACTATAATCAGTTCAATGTGTTGAGCACCGACACCATTCGGCAAGTGCTTAATAATAGCCCGCTTGCGACGGAAGCCATGCAGCAGCCCAAGGATGTGCTTTTGCATGGCATCAATGGCAAGCCGATTAAGGCGAAGACGCCCAATCAGCGCATTTTGGTGGAGCAGGCGAAGAAGAAAGATATGATTTTCGCTATCGGTCCGGCAGGAACGGGGAAGACCTATGTGGCGATTGCCTTGGCGGTGCGTGCGTTGAAGAACCGTGAGATTCGTCGTATCATTCTCAGCCGTCCGGCGGTGGAAGCAGGCGAAAACCTCGGTTTCTTGCCGGGCGACCTCAAAGATAAAATCGACCCCTATTTACAGCCGCTCTATGATGCGTTGCAAGACATGATTCCCAACAAAAAGCTCGAAGAGTTCATGAAAGAAGGCATCATTCAGATTGCGCCGTTGGCATTCATGCGTGGACGAACATTGAGCGATGCTTTTGTGATTCTCGATGAGGCGCAAAACACCACCGCCAATCAGATGAAAATGTTTCTCACTCGTATGGGAAACAACACCAAGTTCATCATCACCGGCGATGAAAGTCAGATTGACCTGCCACACACGGGGCAATCGGGATTGGTGCAAGCGCAGCGGATTTTGAAAAACATCAAAGATATTGCATTTGTCCGTTTCAATGCCACTGATATTGTCCGTCACCGATTGGTGCAGCAGATTGTGGAGGCGTATGAAAAAGAATTGAGAATTGAGAATTGAGAATTGGGCATGGTTGCAGCCCCATAGGGGCGACATCTTTGTAGCCCCGGGTTTCAACCCGGGGTAAGGAAATTCCCCTAACCCCTAAAAAAACAAACAAATAAATAAAGAACATGAGTAACGCTTTAACCAAAACAGATTTTAATTTTCCGAATCAGAAAGCCGTCTATCACGGCAAAGTGCGTGATGTTTACACGCTTGCAAACGACCTTTTAGTGATGGTAGTTTCCGACCGTATTTCGGCTTTCGATGTCATTCTTCCTGAAGGTATTCCTTATAAAGGCCAGGTGTTGAACCAAATTGCAGCGAAATTCCTCGATGCCACTTCGCACATTGTGCCAAACTGGAAAATTGCTACCCCCGATGCTAACGTAACCATTGGTCATGCCTGTGAGCAATTCAAAGTCGAAATGGTCATTCGTGGCTATCTCACTGGTCATGCATGGCGTGAGTATAAGAGTGGCAAACGCTCGCTTTGCGGTGTGGAATTGCCCGAGGGCATGGTGGAAAACCAGAAGTTTGCCACGCCCATCATCACCCCAACCACGAAGGAAGATGTGGGTCATGACGAAGACATTTCGCGTGAAGACATCATCAAGCACGGCTTAGTTTCCGAAGAAGACTACACCGCTTTGGAGAACTATACCCAAGCACTTTTTGCCGAAGGCACGAAGATGGCAGCTGAAAAAGGCTTGATTTTGGTGGACACCAAATATGAGTTTGGCAAGAAAGATGGCAAAATCTATTTGATTGACGAGATTCACACGCCCGATTCCTCACGCTATTTCTATGCGGAGGGCTATGCCGAGCGTTTGGCAAAAGGCGAAGCGCAGAAACAACTCTCGAAAGAGTTTGTGCGTGAATGGCTGATGGCAAATGGTTTCCAAGGTCAAGAAGGACAAACAGTGCCAACGATGGATGCGGCTTTTGTGGATTCCGTAACGGAGCGTTACATTGAGCTTTATGAAAACATCACAGGCGATAAGTTTGTGAAGTCGAATATTGAGGAGATGAATGAACGCATTGAGAAAAATGTAATCGAAGCTTTGTCGAAGCTTTAGACGATAAGCTTTAGGCAATAAGCTAGGGGTGCAGGATTGCGCTTCTAGCTTATTTTTTTGCCAAGCTGTGCACTAACTGTGCATATTTTCCACCTTGATTCACCAATTCGGTGTGTGTGCCTCGCTCGATGATTTCGCCTTTGTCGAGCACTAAGATTAGGCTCGAATTGCGAATGGTGCTCAATCGGTGAGCTACGGCAATCACTGTTTTCTTGGAAAAAATATTGGCTATCGCTTGCTGGATATATTGCTCGGTGATGGAATCGACAGAGGAGGTCGCTTCATCGAGCACAATGAGTTCTGACTGACCCGCAATAGCGCGTGCAAAAGACAAAAGCTGCGCTTGCCCCTTGGAAAGATTGCTGCCATTATCCTGCACTTGGTGTTGGTATTGCTCGGGCAGCTTCTCGATGAAGTGATCGGCACAGACAAACTCGGCAGCCTCTTTCATCTGTGTTTCGCTGATGTTTTTTCTCCCCAAACTGATGTTGAAACCAATGCTGTCGTTAAAGAGGAAAATATCTTGCTGCATCACCGACACCGCTTGGCGAAGCTGGTGAATGGAAATGTCGCGCAATTCTTTGCCGTTGATTCGAATTGAACCCCGATAGCCCGTGTAGTTCTTTGCCAAAAGCTTGATGATGGTGGATTTGCCCGAGCCTGTTGTGCCTACGAGGGCTAATCGGTCGCCCTTATGAAGCTGAAAGGACACGTTTTTCAGCACATCATCGGCATCATCGTTATAGCGGAAATACACCTTTTCAAACACAATGTCTTGCAACGCAATTGGGCTGTTGTCGAGTGTCTCGTCAGCTTCTTCCACTTCGGTTTCAAAGAGTTCACTCACATGCTCCAAGCTTGAAAGGGCGCGTTGAATGGTGGACACTTGTTGCGCAAATTGGCGCACCGGTACAAAAAGACGCTCCAGCGAAGTTACAAAAACCACCAGCACCCCGATGCTCAGCGTGTCTTCCCAAATCAGATGCGCACCAAAGGCGAGCACCAAAGCGGTTGCCACAGTGGTGATGCCATCAATGATGGAATAGAGTGTGGAGTCATAAATATTGGAGCGGTTTTGCGCATCGCAAAAATCCTTATTTAGTTGGTCGTATTTCCGATAGGCTTCCTTTTGGGCAGCATAGAGCTGAATAGTCTTCATGCCATAGAGCGATTCTTGCAAGTAGGCAGCCGATTTCGCCAAACTAGAGCGAGCCATGAAATAGGCTTTGCGCATTTTCAGGCGAAGGAAGCGAATGACCAGCATGATGAGCGGCACAACGAGCAGGAGCACCAAGGTGAGCTGCCAGTTGATGAAGAAAAGATAGAGGAGCAAAACGATGGTTTTGATGCTGTCTGCCACTAGCCCGAGTATCCCTGTGGCGAAGGATTCGGCAATAGCGTCCATGTCGCTTGTCAGGCGTGAAAGGGTGATGCCAATGGGGTTCTTGTCGTAGTATTTCGAGGGAAAACGAATGGCTTTGGCAAATAACTTTCGGCGCACATCCACAATGGTGAGTCCACCAGCTTTCACAAAGGAATAGCTGTATGTACCATCGAATAGGATGTTGAAAACAAGCACGACAAACAGCAGTAGCGACTGCCATTTCAGTCCCTCCATATTGCCTAGCATGATGTAATTATCAATGATATTTTCCACCAAATAGAGGAATGCCACGCTAGCTCCGGTGGTGATGGGGATAGAGATTAAACTGATGGCGAGCCACTTTTTATGCGGCTTGAAATATTTGGCAAAACGCACCAAAAGCTGCCAATCTCTGCGGTTGAATGTTTTCTTTTGTTCTGCCATCATTGTTCGGTTTGAAGTTTGGAAATTTCCTGATAAAAGCTTGATGTTTTGAGCAGTTCTTCGGGTGTGCCTTGTGCTGCCACTCGTCCATCTTTAAGCACAATAGTGTGGTCGGTCTTTTGCAACACACTGATGCGGTTTGAAATAATCAGCAGACTTTGGGCAGCGTTGTTTTCCACAATTTGCTCGATGAGGAAGCGTTCGGTGTCGGTGTCCACTGCCGAAAATACATCATCGAGAATGAGTAAATCGCAAGGCGTGTAGAGCGCACGTGCCAAGCTGAGTCGTTGTTTTTGTCCGCCTGAAAGCATGATTCCTTTTTCGCCCACAAGTGTTTTTTCGTGTTCACGGAAGCGAGCCAGTTCATCTTGAAGTGCCGACCGATAGATGGCGTCTTCAAAATTGTTGGTAAATGTATTGCCCTCAGAACCAAAGCGGACGTTGTTTTCAATGGTGTCGGAAAATAAAAATACTTCTTGGCTTACGGTGCGCACCGATTGCCGAATTTCATCGGCTTTCAAGTCGGCTGCATCATGCTCGCCGAAATAAATCATGCCTTTTTCCGGACGAAGATAGCCATTCAGACAATTGATCAGCGTACTTTTTCCTGCGCCAACAGCTCCTGTGATTCCGACAATCTCACCGGGCTTGATGTTGAAACTAATGTCATGCAGCGCTGTTTCTTCGCCATTGTGGAAGGTGTAGGAAAGGTTTTGCACGCGCAAGCCGTTTTGGAAAAGCTTGTTGAGGGTTGATGGGTGTACAGACGCAAGATTTTGCGTCTGTATGTGAGGGCTTAGTTTTCGATGGTCATCATCGCCAGGGCGATTAAGGATAGTCTGCAAACTTTCAATCCCCACCATGCCTTGCTGAAAGGCGGTGAGCACCCACCCGAGGCTCATGATGGGTTGGGTGAGCAGTGCTGAATAGGCAATGTAAGCGGTGAGTTCGCCAATGGTGAAGTGTCCTTCAATGGCATAGATGCCACCAATGAAGAGGATGAGCACTTTGAGAATTTGGCTCATGTTGGCGAGCAGGGGCATAATAAAAGAGCGAATCCACGAGATTTTCATCTGATGCCCAAAGAGGGAAATGCTTTCAGCGTCGATTTCGGCTTCGGCATAGTCATAGATGTTATAACTTTTAATCACGCTGTTGCCCGAAAGGAAAGAGATGGTTTTCCCCGAGAGGGATTGCAGCGTGTTCATTTGCTTGTGGGTGTGTTTCACCATTACTTTCATGCCCGAGCGCACCACGGCAAAGATGACGATAATCGGAATGACGCAATAGGCGGTGAGGGTGGGCGAGAGCTGCCACATCATGTAGGGGGTGAGCGATAGCGAGAAAAGGATGTTGATGAGCTGGAGCGTGCCAAAGCCAGTAATCATGCGGATGCCGCTGATGTCGTTGTTGATGCGTGAGATGATAGACCCGGTGGAGTTTTCATCGTAATATTTTTTGCCGAAAGAACTCAATTTGAGAAACATTTCACCTTTGAGCTGTCGCTCGATGAGCCGTGCAGGGATAAAAATGAGGATGCGCGATAGCGAGCGGACGAAAATCAATCCGACAGCAAGGGCGATAATAATGATGATGTAGTGTTTCAGGGTGCTTTCATTGCCGAGCTGACCTGCTGTGAGCAGGTCGATAGTTTGCTGAATATATTGCGGAATGGCAACCGATATCCACACGGTGAACACCAATGCCACAATGCCACCGAGATACCACCACTTATATTGGCTGGTGTAGTGATATATGAATTTGAGTTTGTTGAGCACGGGAGAATTGAGAGTTGAAGCCCCCTCCATCTCCCCCGAGGGGTGATAATGGTGGAATTGCTTGATTGATGAATAGCCCCGAGCTTCAGCTCGGGGAATATGTAACAAAACAAAAGGCTAACACGAACATCGTGTCAGCCTTTTATATTTTCGACCTAAAGAGGATTACTCCGCAGGTGTTTCTTCTGCAGGAGCTTCTTCAGTAACAGCAGGGAAAACAGGCTGATTCATTGTAGGAACAGTTGCGTTTTCGATTTGAGTGCCCATTTCAGTTCCTGAGATAGCTGCTCTTTCTTTAGGAATGAATGCGCTGCCTGCAATGGAGAGAGCTAGAATGATTCCTGCCAACCACCAAGTGGTTTTGTCGAGGAAATCAGTTGTTTTGCGCACGCCCATCACTTGGTTGCTTGATTGAAAGTTACTTGCTAAACCTCCGCCTTTAGAGTTTTGCACCAATACAATTAACACCATGAATACACTGGCGATAATTATTAAGACTGTAATTAATGTGTACATCTTGATTATTTCGTTAGTTCTTTAATTTCTTTTATTCGAGCCGCAAAGTAAACATTTTTTTCTGGAAATTTCAAACTCAATTTCTCATAAGATGCAATTGCTTGCTTAAATAGTCCTTGTTTAATGTAAATTTTAGCTAAAGTTTCACTCACGAAGTCATTTGCAGCATCTGTTTCTCCAGTTTCTTTTGATTCTTCCCTTTGATTATTGCTATTTCTTGTTTTTGGTCGCAAAGATTCGGCGAGGCTGCTCAATTCATCATTTTCCGAAGAATCAGTGCTAAGGCTATAAGCTTCGGGACGTGCATATTCATTGCTGATCAGTCGCATTTCGCGCTCCGCAATTTTGGGTTCTACATGCAGAAAATAATAGAGTCTTCGCCTATCGGTGATGTGTAGTCCTGCCTGATTGAGATAATCTTCAAATTCGGGAGAATTTAAAAGTTTGAGATTTTTCAGCAGCAGAATCCATGCTAATTGAAAACTCGGATAGTCGAACACTATTTGCTTGAGCTCGCTCAGGCTTGTTGTGTCGAGGCGTTCGGGGTGTTGAACGTATGAATTGAAACTCTCTTTATCCATTACCAATTAGCTATTGAGGCGTTGAAAATATCTTCGGTGAGCTGCGTGATGATTTCCGTGCAGACTTCATCTTCCACTTCCGAGAGCATTTTGTTGGCATCGAAATCCACATAGGAAGAAAATGATTTTTCCCAATCTTCTTCGTGGTCGATATTATTGGTGAATTTCACTTGCACCGTTACTGTCAAGCGACTTTGTGCCGCTTGGTCGCCCGAAGAAATATTCACTGGGCTAACCCGATAATCGGAGATGATGCCTTCAAATTCCAAATGACCATCTTCTTTGAGCATTTGCAGGGAGGTTTGCTTATTGACCCGGTCAATCATCCCCTCGGTGAGCAACTGGGCGAGATTGGGATTGACCAATCGAGCACGGTTTTGCATCGTATAGACGGTGAATGATTTGATAGCAGGGTCGAGCGCTGCTCCTGTAAATGAGTAGGACATTTTGCACGCCGAAAAAGGGAGTGCAGTCATGTAAATCAAAATGGCGAGTAGGAAGAGTTTATTCTTCATTATTTTCAAGTAGGTCATATTCATTTAATTTTCGATAGAGGGTGCGCGATGAGATGCCTAATTTTTCAGCGGCTTTTCGGCGGTTGCCACGATACATGGCGAGGGCTTTCTGAATCGCATTTTTCTCATAATCTGCTAGGCTCATAAGTTCATCGTTATTTATTTTTTCTTCATGGTAATATTCCACGTCATCATCCAAGTCTTTGGGCGGTTTATATGGAATTGGGTTCGACGGTTGGGTGATGATGCTTGCAAAAGAATCGTCATTGGCATAAAGGTCTTGAATGATTTGCTGGTTTTCATGCGACACGGAGATGGGGTCGTTGGGGTTGTTCATAAGGTCGAAAACAAGCTTTTTGAGTTCATTCATATCCTTTTTCATGTCGAAGAGCACTTGATATAAAATCTCTCGTTCCGAGGAAAATGTTTTGTCTTCGGAACTATTATAGATTGCCGGCAGTTGAGCTTTTCCGCCCTCGGGCAGGTATTTCCGAATGGTTTCCTCCGAGATGCTTCGTTCTTGCTCGATGATGGAGATTTGCTCGGCAGTGTTCTTTAATTGGCGGATGTTTCCCGGCCAGTGATAGCTGTCCAAGAGGTGTCGTGCCTCGGGAGTCAATCGCAACGAGGGCATGTGGTATTTCTCGGCAAAGTCGGCGGCAAATTTCCGAAATAGCAAATAAATATCGCCCACTCGCTCGCGCAGGGGCGACAGGCGTATAGGCACGGTGTTGAGCCGATAAAATAAGTCTTGGCGAAACTTGCCTTCATTGATAGCGTGGTCGAAGTCGATGTTGGTGGCAGCCACGATGCGCACATCGGTTTTCTGCACTTTCGATGAGCCCACACGCATATATTCTCCTGCTTCGAGCACCCGCAGCAAGCGAGCTTGCGTGGGCAGGGGGAGTTCGCCAATTTCATCGAGGAAGATGGTGCCGCCGTTGGCTTCCTCGAAATATCCTTTGCGGTCGTTCACAGCTCCTGTAAACGAGCCTTTCTCATGTCCGAAGAGTTCGGAGTCGATAGTTCCCTCGGGGATTGCTCCGCAATTGACTGCAATATAGTTGTTGTGCTTGCGTGAAGAATATTGGTGAATGATTTGGGGAATACGCTCTTTGCCCGTGCCACTTTCTCCGGTGATAAGCACCGATAGGTCGGTGGGTGCTACCTGCACCGCCACTTCAATTGTGCGGTTGAGCGCATGGTCATTTCCGATGATTCCAAATCGTTGTTTTATAGCTTGCAAATCCATTGATAAGATATTTCCTTTTGTTTTTGGAAAAACAAAGTTAGCAAATTACTTTGATGATTTATCATGTTGATGATAAATCCAGACTCCTTCGATCTCGGGATGTGCTTGCTCGAAGCTTTTTTGGGCTTTGCTAGCTTCTTTGAGGGTTTCAAATCCGCCCCCTGTGATAAAGTTGATATTGCTGATGTTGGAAAGGATGGCAGCATTGATATTTTTCTTCGACATGTTTCGAATGAATTTGTCGGCATTTTCTTTATTACTAAAGCTAGAGATGATTAGCTGATAGGGGAGTGTGATATTGATGCTATTGCTGATGATATGCACAGGGCTAACGCTATCGGATTCTAATTCAATTAAAGTGGCTTGCTTCACAATATCTTGGATGGAGATTTGAGCCGAAGCATTGTTGATTTGCACGGTGCGGAGCGAATCTATTTTTTCGATTCGAGCGAGTGTTTCTGCCACTGTTTCCACCCGGTTGGCTTTGGCTCTTTCTGCCGATTGATTGAAAATAAACACCCCGAGAGCAATCACCGCAGCACAAGTCAGCACGATTAGAATTGGCTTTTTGAGCCTACCTGTTGCTTTGGGCTTTGCTTCAGGCTCTTGGTGAGAACTGAGGTTTTCTGTTGCTTTTTCAACATTAGCTGCTTGGCTAGCCTCGGCTTCTGCCTCCTCCATTTGCTTGTTTTTGATAGCTTCGGCAGCTGCCACACTTTGGGGCTTTCCGCCTAATCCAGCTCGTGGCATTTTTCCCCAATTGCGCTTGCGCAAGATGAAATAATCCCAGTTGCCACGGAGGGCGGCATAGGTTACGATGGGGTGATAGATGAATGGCTCGATGGCGGCAGCCAGCAATTGGCGAATCACCATGTCGAGCTTCCGATATTTGAAATATACGATATGGTCATACAATATGCTGATGCCACTCAATGTGAGCGCAAAGGCATAGATGAACGCTAGCGAAGTGAAATAAGTCGCCCAATTGGCATGCCCCATCAATGCGAGAATGAGGAAATAGAGTATTCCGATAAATTCGATGATGGGAGCAAACCACTCGAAGAATGTCCAAAAGGGATGCGACATCATGCCCATCACGCCATATTTAGGATTGAGAAACATGTTCCAATGCGCAAACAGGGTTTCAATCGTTCCTCGAGTCCAGCGGTTGCGTTGCCTGATGAGAATGTCGGCAGTGGCAGGAGCTTCTGTCCAGCAAAGGGGGTCGGGCAAGTAGTCAATTTTATAGGGTTTCTTCACCACTTCCGACATATATCTTCGCATGCGCACCACCAGTTCCATGTCTTCACCCACGGTGTAGCGGGAATAACCGCCACATTCCACCACAATTTCACGGTTGAACATTCCCAAAGCTCCTGAAATGATGAGCAGCCCATTGAGCTTCGTCCATGCCAAGCGTCCCATGAGAAAGGAGCGGTTGTATTCGATGACTTGAAACAAGGGGAGTAGCTGCTTGGGAAGTTGAATGTCGATGAGCTGACCGCCTTCAATCACACAGGAGTTGGCGATTCGAATTACTCCGCCCACCGCAATGGTTTCCTGCCCGTGTTGGTCGGCAAGGAATGGTTTCACCAGCACTTGCAGCGCATAGGGGTCGATGACACAATCGGCATCAATAGCCACGAAGTATTTCCCCGATGACACATTGATTCCAGCATTGAGCGCATCGGCTTTGCCACCGTTCACCTTATCCACCAACACGAGGTTGTTGAGCGAAGCCTTGCGTGAGCGATACACCCCACGTATTTCTGAGCAGTGGATTTTATTGTCCACGATGACGTCAGCCTTCTCCATGTCAAATTCCTTAATCACCACGTCGAGCGTGGCGTCGCCACTGCCGTCATTGATGACCACCACTTCATAGTTGGAGTAATATAAGGATAGTAGCGCTTTGACATTCTCATAGATGTTCAGCTCCTCATTATAGGCAGGCGCAAGGATTGACACCATCGGAGCATAGGGCGAAGAAAGCACCTCGTTGTAATTGGTTACCTTTGATTCTTTGCTGTATTTAGTTAATACAAAGGCTGATATTATGGCAAGCACGAGGTAGAGGATAAACATAGTACTAGCATAATAGAAAAGATAATTTTCTAGCCAGAATGCTAATTCGCTTCCTATTTTAATCCAAATACTGTCCATATTATTAGGCACTAACTTTTTTTTGGGTGAGATAATTTATATACTTAAATATTGCTCTGTCGCGTTCTTCGGCATAGTTTCGCAGTGCGTATTCAGCAGAACTACCGAAACCAATCAATATTTCACAGATGAGCAGAATTGTTTCCACGCTGTTTTCATCGTTGAGCGCTAGCAGCAGAAAATCAATCTCATCATCATTGCCGATGACTTTAATGGTGCGCAAGATTTCGAGTTTATTCTGAGGTGTTTCATCGAAATAGCGTCCCACTAAGATATTTTTAGCTTCGGTGTATTCCAATGCTCGAATGGCTTTATAGATATTTTCACGTGTGTGTCGGTTGGGGTGATACACCATGGTGGAAAGGTCGCTTGCGCTATCCATTTGCTGAAAATATTGAATCATGCGGATGCAGAAATCCTGCACGTCGTTGTTGGGTGAATCGAGCCATTGGTGAAAGGAGGGCACGTTTTGTTCGTGGAGCTTCACATAATTTAGAATGTTGAGCTGTGTCCATGTCGAAAACTCATGTTCGAGCCCATTCAGGAAGTTGTAGGAGGCTGAGGAGTCGAGGAACGCATAGGAGGTTTGAGCCTCATTTCTCACCAAGGGGTTTTTATCATCCACATATTTTTCGATGACGCTCAAAGCCCCCAATGGATAGAGGTTCGATAGTTCACGGATGCCACTCACTCGACGGTCGGCGTGTCGTGATTTTATTTTTTGAATGGAAAAACGATGCAAGCCTGTCAGGCGATAAAGCATCGCTACTCGCTCGGCATATTCCCCCGAAAGGTTGCGGTCATAGTTCATCAAGCCTTCGATGAGTATATCCTTGCCTAAGCGTCTTTTCACTTGGAGCATTTCGCGTGCCACGCTCTTGGCGGGGAGGTCGCCAAAGAGATATTCCATCATCACTTCCTCATATCGAGCGGTGATTAGTTCTTTATAGTGTATTTTGTATTCCTTACGAAAGGTGGTGATTAGCAGTACAGTTCCGATGATTGGAATGCAGGTGTTAAAAAGCAAAGTGAGGAGAAACATCAAGGTGAGTAGGGGAACGCTAAGGATGTATTCGATGCTTGATTTGAGCGTGGGCGCCCATTTCTTGGGCATATAGAAATCAATCATTCCATGCAAGAAATAGCGCACAAAATGCCGTGCTTGAATGGCAAGGCGACTCGTGGCTGGCTGCATCGCATTCACTTGATGCCCCCAAGAAAGATTTTCATTTGGGGCTTGTGTTGTTTCTTGGCTTGCATTTCTCTGGGCATCTGCCGACGCTTGCTCGGTGGCTAAACTTTCGGGGGTGTAGTTAGCTATGGCATGCCACAATCCGAAGATTGCAGACGCCAAGATAACCGCCCAAGTTAATCCAAGGAGCAATGTAGGTATGAGATGCTTTCTCTTCATCAATAACTTTAAAATAAGCATGACACGGCAATTCTGAAGGTTATCTGCCCTCGATGAAGACCCGCTTCATATTCAGCATTTTCATAGCCCAAATAAGAATCCACTAATAGTGTTTGACTAATCTTATATTTACATTGTGCTTGCGCATTAAAGGTCTGATATAATGGTACAGCTCCTGCATTATTCTGAAAAAAATTATCATCGGGCGAGCTGATGCCATAGCCTAAGGTCAGCCCGATAAAACTTTCGGGGCGCTCTAAATATCGTCTTCCAATCAACTGATAAGTAGCTTTCAACTGTTCTTCATTGCTCACCCATATGCCATAGGGGCGAAAAGACAACCAATAATTGCCCAAATATTTTGCCACCGAAGCGGTGAAGATATTCACATCCACAGGGTTTTCCTCGGTGTTTGAAAAATTCATGAAGCGATAGCCTATTGACGCTTCTAGGATATCTGGAAAGCTTCGATAATATTCCGCACCCAAGCGATGAGTGGAAAAAACTGTACTTGGCGAATAGGCATAGGCTAGAAAAAGAGAGTTCTGATCATCAATCTTCGGATAGCATTCCAATTCCAATTGATAGCCCAAGTCTTCCCCGAAAGCTTCCCCTGGCAGAATCAAATCGCCCATGAAAAGATTGGCATAATAATCGCCGTATTTATCGGTGTGGCGACCATAGGAAAGCCCAGTCATTGTCCACATCCTTTTCCATGGAGTGCTGAATGTTTCATAGTCATACTCCACACGGATGATGTTGTGATAAGGCTTGCTAAGGCTTATTTTTTTTTTTTCGTCCTTGATGGACTTGTTTTCGGGGTCGAGGGTTTCGAGAAGTTTCAGTGTTTCATCGGCAGCTCGACTGTCTTTCATTGCCACTTGCACCTTAAACTTTTTTGTCAGTAGCGGAATATCTTTAGCATAAGTGTCGAGTGCCTTGTTGATAGCATCTAGGCAGTTATGATATTGTCCTTCCCAAAAATAAAGATCTGTTTTTAATGCAATAGCATCATAGTTTTTTGATTCTGCCACGAGCACCTTGTCGAGCTCTTTGTGAGCCAAGTCGTATTTTTCTTCCCAAGCATAGGTGCGAGCAATGAGAATTTGGGCATCGGTGTAATTGGGGAAGGTCTCGAGCACCTCATTAGCCAATTGGCGAGCCCCCATGAAATCACTATTTGCAGCTTTGGTGCGAGCCACGATGAAGAGTGAGTCGGAATTGATGGGCACTTCATGAGCCGATTCCATCTGCACCCGACCGCTCAGTTTTTTTATTTCTGTGTTCTCAGGGTCGAGATCTAATAAAATATCTACCACTTCTTGTGCCTCCTCATAATTTTTCAGTGCCAATAAAGCTTTGGTTTTCTTAATCAGAAGAGTGATGTCATTTTCAAAGAAATAAAGCGCACGGTTGATGGTCAGAATACACTCTTCATTTTGATTATTCCAGAGGTAAATGCTCGAAAGTGCATCATAGGCATCATAGTTTCTGGGGTCTCGCTTGATGACTGATGTGGCGATAGGCTCGGCGACCTCATAGTTGCCTTGCCAAGCATTGATGCGACATTCCAATAGTGCCACATCATAATAATCAGGATTTTGAATCAGAATTTGCTCTGTGATTTGCAAGGCTTTCTTATAGCTTCCATCGAAGGCATGCTGGCGAGCTACCAAAAATAACGAGTCGGCATTTATCTTCACCTGTGCTATTGCTTTTTGCTGACCAAAAACGGCAAGACAGAGTAGAAGTAGGGTAAAAAAAAGACGTTTATTCATGTGTTGAGTTGGCTTCAAATTTAGCTACTTGAGCACTCACTCTTGAGCACTCGATTACTTAAGGGGACTTCTAAAAAAACTATCTCAGCATCTTTTTTAAGCGAATAGTGAGCTCACTCAAGCTGAAAGGCTTAATCACATAATCATCAGCACCCAATTCAAAGGCTTTCAACACAGAGTCTTCAGCACCATCTGCCGATAAAACGAGGATTGGAATTTTTAAACCGAGCTCTTCTCTCACAGTGTTTATCACTTCATGACCATTCAGAAATGGCATGTATAGGTCAGTAATCAAAAGGTCGATTTCATCTTTGTGCTCGCTGATGTATTCCGTACACTCCCGACCATTCATTGTTTTCACCACTTCATAACCATCTTTGACTAGCTTGTGGCAGATGGTTTCTAAGATTAATTTATTGTCTTCTGCAACTAGAATTTTTTTTGCCATGATGTTTTTCTTTTAGAATGTGTGTATTTAATCGCTCAAAATTAAAGGAAAATTTTAAATCTCAACTAATTTCAGCGAAAAGAATATGTGATTAAATAGATTAATAGGACTAGAATCGCATAAAATTAAGAAAAAAAGAGACTTTCTGGCATGAACACTCCTCGTAGGGATTTTGCAAAAGTCTATTTTGAATCTCAGGTCAGGTAAAACGCCTTTAAGCTGGAAATATAAACGCAAAGGCGCCATGTCGTTAAGTATTTTAGAAAAAAATGACTTGCAAAAAGCTTCTTCCATTTTCAAAACAACTCATAGTGGCACTACCAAAGCTTCTCCCATTTTCAAAACAACTCAGAGTGGCACTACCAAAGACTCTTCCATTTTCAAAACAACCCAGAGTGGCACTACCAAAGACTCTCCCATTTCCAAAACAGCTCAGAGTGGCACTACCAAAGACTCTCCCATTTCCAAAACAACTCAGAGTGGCATTACCAAAGACTCTCCCATTTTCAAAACAACTCAGAGTGGCACTACCAAAGACTCTCCCATTTCCAAAACAACTCAGAGTGGCACTACTAAAGACTCTCCCATTTCCAAAACAACTCAGAGTGGCACTGATAAAGACACTCTAATATCAAGAGAGGAAGGTGTAAATAAACATATAATCCACAGGTAAGCTTTTGGTATTTTGCAAAAGTCTATTTTGAATCTCAGGTAAGCTTTTCTGATTTTAGGAAAAAGGGTAGAAAGTCTGAAATGCGCCTCAGGGAGACTTTTAAATACAACTGTTCAAACACAATGCCTAGCTCGAAATTGTGTTTGAACAGTTGTATAAAATCAAATTATTCCTTAGGCGTCTTCTTCGTGAGATATTCAACTCCGTATATCCAAGAGTCTCCTGTAAGTTCTTGTCCCTCAGCTAATATTATGTATTTGATTCCTGAAGATTGAATATCTATTAAGCGGAGTTTCGGATTATTGCTTAAGTCAAGTGTATCTTGATCGAGAGAGTTGTCTGCATACAAAGATTCCAGCTCGGGGCATTGACTGACATCGAGATGGCGGACGCCGCAAGCGAAAAAACACAAGTCTTTTAATTTATGATTTTGACTCACATCAAAGCTCTTCAAGTTCCAGCAATAAGCAAACTCTAGTTCTTCCAGCTCTTTGCAGTTGCTGGTGTCAAGTTCCTCGACATTTGTGCCACCACAGCTTAATGTTTTGAGTGCTGTGTTGTGGCTCACATCAAGATGGATTAGTGGGTTGTTCATCCCACAATTTAGATATTCCAATTTAGTGTTTTGGCTGATGTCAAGCTGCGAGAGTAGATTATGGGAGCAGTTGAGTGTTTTTAGATTTTCACACTCGCGAATGTTGATTCTTTTTATTTCTGACTTCTTGCAAATCAGTGTCTCAAGAGATTTGTTGTGGATTAGATCGAGTACTGGCACCTCGCTATTTGTGCAATTTAACCCTGTTATATTGGGGAAAAATTTTAAATCGACTAATTTTTTCTGAAGATCATCTATGCACCGGTAGTAAACTAAAACGATTTCACCCCTATAGGCTCGAGCTTCTTTCTTGGAAATGATTCCATCTTGATTGGTGTCAATTTCATCTAGATTATTGTCATATAGATTTTCTTTGAAAGAAGGATAGAGATCAACCTCCTTCCGATTTTGATATTCAATAAATAATGCAACTGTTGCGAGTAGAACGGTTAATGTAATTAATAGCTTTTTCATGATTTCTAATTTTGGTTTTAAGTATTTGCGCATTTGGCAGTGATTATCGGAGCTGATCGTCCCCAGCCAATGTTAGCTTGTGGATGGTTGTTGAAGCGTCCTTATTTAGGGATGATGGGGGGAATGTCTTGTTTGTCTTGATGGATGAAATATTATTGTCGGAGCACCACACCGTTTCCAATCGCCTATTTTGACTGAGGTCGAGGTCGGTCAGAAGATTGTTGTGGCACATGAATCGCAATAACCAGCTATTCTGACTCACATCAAGAGAGCTGAGCTTGTTGCCGGAGCAGTCTAATTGTCGCAATTTCTGATTTTGTCGCACATCAAGAGTGCTGAGTACATTGTAGGAACAGTCTAAGCTTTCTAGCCTTGGGCTTAGTCGAACGTCAATTTGTGTTAATTGATTGTCGTTGCAGTAGAAACGTTTTAACACCCAGTTCTGACTCACATCAAGATGCGTTAATTGATTATCATTACAGTCGAAAAAAATCAACTTCCGGTTTTGGCTCACATCAAGCTGCGTCAATTGATTGTCATTACAGTCTAAATGTTTCAACTGCTGGCTTTTGCTCACATCAAGCTGAGTTAGTTGATTGTCTTGACAATACAAATGTTTCAACTTCAGGTTTTTGCTCACGTCAAGCTGTGTTAAATGGTTTTTTTGACAGTATAAATCTTTCAACTGCAAGTTTTTGCTCACATCAAGTTGGAGTATGGAGCAATTGGAGCATGACAAGTCGATAAGCTTGCAATTTTTACGGATATCAAGTGTTGCTATTTGGTTGCCGTCGAATCGCAATTTTTTTAGTTTTTTATTCTTGCTCAAATTGATATGAACAATTTTGTTGAACATGCAGTTTAATTTCTTCAATGCCGTATTCTGCCTCATGTCAAGAAACACAATGGAATTATGCGCACAGTTTAATTTTTTCAACTTGATATTTTTGCTGACATCTAGTTTTTGGAGATAGTTCCCCGAGCAATCCAGCTTGGTGATATTGTGAAAGTATTCAATGCCGCTAAGGTCTGTAATCTTTGCCGAGAAATCGAAGTTGGAATCGGTGGAAACATTAATTTCCTCGCAATAGGCAGCAGCCTCCTCAAAAGTGATTTCTCCTTCGATTTTTGGCTTGATTGACAGCCTTTCGAGCAATAGCTTTTTGAAGTTGGCGTCGGGAAAGATGATGATCTCTTCAGAAGGGAAGTTAGCGTGCAGATTTGTTGTTTCCATAATTGTATTTATTTGATGAAAAAATTGCCGAACTTTCACCCAATGTACACTTTCCTTGATTAATGACAAATGCAAAAGAGAGAATTATGCATTAACCGTATAATTTTAGGTCTTAAAAATGAAAAAAATAACATTGCGATAGCATTTGCTGCTATGGATTGCATGGAAACTTAATCTTCATCGAACATCCCTCTCCCCAAACTGTTATTACTTTGCAACTCTGAAATAAACCTCATAAACCGCGCAGCAATAAACCCCTATAAACCGCGCAGCGATAAACCCTATAAACAGCACAGCGATAAACCCTATAAACAGCACAGCAATAAACCCACATGAAAAATCAAATTTGGCATGAACCCTTGCGAAGATGGTTTTGGAGTAGTCCCGACCGTCAAAATGCAATTAAGACAACCTTTGTGTTGGCTGTGATGTGTGTGCCTTTTATATTGATGGGGAAAAATTATATGGCGAGCACACTGGCGCTGGGTGTGCTGGCTGATGCGCTTTCGGAAACCAACGACCATCCACGAGGACGTATCTCTGCCTTGTTGTTGAAAGTTGTCGGCTTTGGCATTTCGAGCTTTGCCGTGGTGCTGCTTGCCAATCACACTTGGCTATTGGGCATCGGACTGGGATTGTCTGCCATTATTTTCACCTTGATTGGTGGACTAAACGACCGCTTCCGAGGAATCACTTTTGGAGCTATCCTTGTTGGTATATATGCCATGATGAGTGTCGATGCGACTCCCTTGTGGTATCTGCCTGCCATTCTCCTGCCGCTCGGGGCGTTGCTCCATGGCTTGTTTTCACTCTTTTTGCTCTATTTGAATCCCTATCGCTTGCTCGAAGAGCAGTTGGCACGAGGCTTTAAAGCTTTAGCCGCCTATCAAAAGGAGAAAACAAAACTCTTTTTGAGCGATGACTCACTGCAATCAAGCATTCGCCATAGTTTAGCTATTAAAAATATTCGTCTAGTGGAATCGCTCGACCAATGTCGGGTGCTCATGCGGAGCTATGCTGACATGGAGGGCGACAATCCCGAATTGCACCGATATTTGCATTGCTTCATGCAATTGCAAAGCTTGCATGAGCGAGCCGCTTCGAGTCATGAGCAATATGATTTGATTAAGAAAACAAAGGAGGAATATGAGGTGCTAGAGGGCTTGGGGCAAGTCTTTTATATGTTGGGGGAAGCATCCGAGCTATTCGCTTATTCGCTGTTGGTGCACATTCCCTATAAAGCGCCATCGCTCATCGCATGGTCGGTGAAGTCGCTAGCCGAAAAACAAGAATATTATCAGCTTGATGCCGACCATCCGCTGCGTGATATGGTGCATAATTTGAAACGGGCAAGTGAAATCACTTCGGAATTGGGGCAGGGGAGTGAGCAAGTGATTATGCCCCGATTGGCGAAAGACAGTCGAAGCATTAAGGAGCGATTTGTTGAGCTGCTTAGTTTGCAGCATCCACGCATGCGCCACGCTATCCGATTGTCGATTTGCCTGACTTTAGCTTATGCTGTTTCTGAGTTTTTCGCCCTCGTGCAAGGCGATTGGGTGGTGCTCACAGCCTTGGTGGTGTGTCAATCGACTTTCAGCGAAACACGAAGACGATTTTTTCAGCGTGTGTTTGGCACATTGTTTGGGGTGCTATTGGGTGTGTTGAGTGCCTATTTGCTGCCGAACATGGCGGGACAAATGTTGTTTTTGTTTGCTTCCGCCTATCTGTTTTTATATTGGCGGAAACGTCGTTATAGTTATTCGGTGGTGTTCATCACCACCTATGTGCTTTGTGTTTTTAATTTGGTCGAACCGCAAGGCATGGGCTTGATTGAATATCGCCTACTCGACACGCTACTCGGTGCGCTTATTGCGATATTAACTGTGCGGCTGGTGTGGCCAGATTTTCAAGGTCGGCGCATTCCTTCCTTGCTTCGAGTGGCGTCTCAAGCCAATGCGGCGTATTTGCAGCGTATCATTCAGGCTCATGTGCAGCGATTGCCCGAGGATGACTATGATTATCGGGTGGCAAGGCGTGAAGCGCATCGAGCCGACAATGCACTAGCTTTGGCGTGGCAAAATATGCGCATCGAACCTCGGCAACAAGAAAATTTGCGGGAAAACCTCTTGAAGCAGACTTATCAAAATCACGCCTTGATTTCCTATCTCTCGGCTTTGGGCTTGCGACGAGAAAGTGGTGACTTGCAGCGTGCGGGGCTGGTGGAGTTGGCTCAAGAAATTTTGGAACTCATGCAGCAGATTGAAACTCCGATTTCAGAGTATGCAAGTGATAAGAAAGCGCAGCAAGAGATTATCCGACGATTGAATCAATTGCAGCTAACTAGTTCTGAAACCGTGGTGGTGCAGCAGGCTCGCATATTGGCGCATGTGGCTGAATTAATAGACTCAAACGAAGGGAGTAGAGAATAAAAAAAGAGGAGGAACAAAATAATTGTTCCTCCTCTTTCGATGTTTTCCGATAGCGATTAATTGAATCTTCGCATTTGAAACCAAATATCATGCATTGAGAATCCTAAACGTAATCGAACGTAGTTTTCACGAATCAAGTTTGAACGCTGTGTGCCATAGCTGCCTAATTCCACGCTTAAGTCAATTCGTGAAGTTCCTTTCCGAATTGGAAATCCCATACCTGTCGAAATAGCTATGTCTTTGAGTTGGTTGCCTCGAAGAACCAAATAATCTTCTTGGTAGCGAGCTCCAAAGCGGTAGTTCACCCGCTGGAAAAAAGGAGCTAGGAAGTTTTGTGAAGGCGTATATTCCATCCCAAAATTGACATAGGGATTGTTGGTCAAGTCAGCCTTTTTGATAGCGTAGTGATAATCACTCCAATTCTGCATGCCCATGTCGAGCGCAAAGAGGAAGTGCTTGTGGGTGTCGAAGGAAATCCCAACTCCTACACTTAGTGGCATCGGATATTCTGAAGTGCCTGTAGAGCCTTCGTCATACACCACGCCAAGACTGCTATAAGAAGCTGTTTCACGGTGTGTAACTAATCCTTGTTTGGGGGTAACCACAGCGCCCAGTCCGATGGTGTTGTTTTTGATGTTGAATTGATATTGTGCGCCCAATTCAAAATAGAAGTTATAGAAATAATCCGAAGTGAGGTTACTCACTGTAACGGTAGAAGAGTAGCCACTCAGAATAGAAATATCATGAATCTCTGTTTGTGAGCGTTTGCCAAACAAGAAAGAACCTTTCACCCCCAAAGAAAAGTTTTTAAAGGGCGCATAAGAGAGCGCTAAGTAAGCTCGACTGATGTCGCCATCGCCCGTCGTAACAATAGGATAGCTAGCTATTGTTCCTTCGATTTCAGCTGTGGTGTAAATTTCATAGCCCGAAGAACTGTAAGGGTTCAACCCCAATCCCATGGCAAACTTAGGGCTTAGGCGGCAAGCTAATGCAAAATAGCTAAAATTAGCATTGAAAGTCTGGTTGTCGTCATTCCCCTGCTTGAAATTAGAATATTTCGCATCCACACCACTGTCAAAAATCACGCTGCACGAATCCACTCCTTGATAGGAGGCAGGGTTCAGCATGTTGATGAATTTACTGTTTTGAATGGCTATTCCAGTATTTCCCATGCCTGAAGTTACAATATTCACTTGCGGCTTCAATTCCCCCAAGCCATACATAGAGTAAGGGTTTCGTGTGTTGTTCTGCGCTTGTATAAATTCTACACCCACCAAAGAAAAACAGGCAGTCAGAATTAGGGTGTATATATGTATAGTATGCTTATTCATTTTCGAGGAAATAGAGATTTAATTTGGTTTTCCAAGTTCCGTATTTTTTTGATTGAGTCAAGTAAAGTGTACTTGCTTTTCCACGCATGTCGGCAGCGCTGAATGCAACCACTAAGCCATTGTCGGAGTCATAACTATTGTCGAGCATTTGACTTGCCATGTAGTTGGTCAGGTTGACGGTGTAATAATAAGTGTCATCAACCACATTGGAAACTAAAGAGGCTGTCATGGGTGTCGATGAATCCGAATAAATCACGCTACTAGGCAGAAAAGCATTCCGCTTATTGGTGTAATAGAAATAAAGTTTTTCGGGCAGTTGCTTGAGGTCGTTGGCATCTAAATCAGGCACTAAAATCAAGTCTGTTCGCACCAATGCACTTCGGTCGAGTCCGTTAATCTGGTTGATGGTCGGGAAATCTACTTTCACCATCAAGCCCGACCCTCCTTGAATCACCGCAATATTTTCAGATTCGTCAGCTGGTTTTTCCACCGACTGTTTCACTAAGTCCTCAAATTCCGTGCCTGTGCGGTCATAGAGTGCTTGGCTAAAGTTCATGTTGGTGTCGGTGATTTTATTAAATGCATATTCCTTGTCTTCTTCATCGACACTCCCAATGATGTGGGTGTACATCCGAAGTTGAATGTCTTCCGCATTTGAATTAGAGAAGCCAAGCACTAGAGGCTTGCCATCAGTATCAGTCCGCTTAATCACAAATCCCTTTTGAAACTTATAGAAGTTGGTGTTGGTATTTTCATCGTTGTCATCATCTTGAATCCAATCAAAAAAGGCTTTGCCAAATTCGGGATTGAGTTTAAACTCAATACTGTCATTGCTAGGATAGGGGCGAAAGCGAACCGAACCGACAATATTTGCTTCATCATAAGTGTATCGAGAAGTAGTATTATAGTTATAGTCGGGAGAAACATTGACCTCGTCATAAATTTCAAGCTCATTGTCGAGTTGATATACCGAGAACTCCACCGATTGCAGGGTGTCGCCGAAGAAATAATCAGAATATCTGATTTTGACTGTCAGAGAATCAAATTTATCGTCTTCGCCAATGTCAGTGTATTGCACTTTGAAATAATGCTGCAAATCTAATTTGCCCGAAATGGTGTCTTCGTATTTTCCTATCGCCACTTCGCTCAGCGAAGATGCTTGTAGGGAATCAATTTGCACAGTAGATAGTCGCACAGCGAACGTATCTACGAGAAGGACTTTTGACTGGGAACTGACCAAATCATTTCCCACTTCAAAGCTGGTGTTATCAACGCTGCAAGCAGTGAATAGCAGCAACACGAATGCTAAAAACCAATTGTTATTCATCTATATTTATCTATGGAGTAAAGATTGCTACTCATATTCAGCCGGCAAACTTACAGAAAGAAAGCCGAGGATGCAAACATTCTGATTAAATCGAAGTCATAGAAAGTTAAATTAAACGAATTGAGAAAATTAAACGTTTTCTGCTTGCATAGCTGATTTGAATGGCTTAAGTTTGCGAGCTGAATAAAGAAAATTATATACAGAAATAACAAAATGATTTTGAGAAACTTTTTTTCTAAGAACCTACAAACGGTTCGTTTTTGCGTGATGGCATTAGTAGCCATCTCCTTATCTACATCTTTTGTGTCGTGTAGTGATGATGACGATGACCTTATGGGTAACTGGGTATATGTTACTCAAATGGATGGTAATCCAAGGATGTATGCCACAGGTGCTACTGTTGAGGAGAGTGATGGCACAGAATATGGCTATTTCGGAACTGGTATAGATGGCGATGGAGATCGTTTGACTGATTGTTGGAAATTTAATCCTTTAGAGGGTGGAGAATTTGGTTCGTGGACTAAATTGCCTGACCTTCCTGGAGTGGCTCGTGATAAAGCGGTATCTTTCTCACTAAAAGGAAAGTTTTATCTCGGCGCTGGCTATACCGACGTAGGTGGTGATGATGGAGAACAAAGAGTCTATTTGAGCGATTTCTATTGCTATGACCCTTCATCTAATACATGGAGTTCTATTGATCCTATTCCTCATGTGGAGGATGGCGAGCAAAAAGGTTTGCGTGGTTGTACTGCTTTTGTGTTAGGCGATAAGGCTTATGTGGGTCTAGGATATGATGGCACAAACTACCAAAAGAAATTCTTTGTGTTCGATGGCACTTCTTGGGAATCAACTACAATCAGCTATGCTGGTCGAAAGCTTGAAGGTGCTGCGGCATTCGTGATTGGAGATAAAGCATTTGTTGGTGCTGGACAGAGTAATAGTTCGCACACTAGTGAGTTTTATTCTTTTAATGGTACGTCGTTTGAGAAACTTCATACGTTGGATACTGATGATGATGATGATTATTCAAAAGATGATGACTATGGCACAAGCATCAAACGAAGCTATACTGCTACTTTTGTGATGGACGGCAAAGGCTATTTTGCTACTGCTGGTCAGGGTTCTACAGGAAAAACAGTGTGGGAATATGTTCCTAGTGGAGATAAATGGATTGAAAGAACAAGTTTTGAAGGTTCTTCTCGCCTAGGTGCTGTGGGATTTACGATTAACAGAGTCGGATATGTAGTTTCTGGTGGTACTGTTGGTGCAAGTTCTGTATATGATGATATTTGGAGATTTGAACCATCGTCAGAGCAATCAGATAGCGATAATATCTAATAGATTCAAAGATATATCTACTCTTTAAAAAGCTCTTGAGCCATGCTCAAGAGCTTTTTTTTGTTTGATGTTTCGATGAATTGGATTAAAATGATTAGTTTAGCGCAAATTATTAAAATGATTACAAGATGAAAAAGATTTTACTAGTGGTTTGCCTGCTTGTTGCAGGCGTGTGGAGTTCGCAAGCTGTTCTTCCTGTGAATTTAGGAATTAAAGCGGGCTATGTTACGTCAGAACTAAAAAACACAAACCTAAATGCGGAAAGCATTAGCAGTTTTATGGTTGGAGCGTGGGGGCGATTGAATATCGGGGAAAAATGGCATGTGCAACCTGAGTTGTATTATGCAAAAAAAGGAAGTGAAAGCTTCGATTTTAATTCCTATAATATGCCAGTGCTTTTAGGCTATCGTGTGCTAGCTAATGGACCAGTGAAATTGCGCATCAATGCAGGTCCTGTCTTTTCTTTAGTCGGTAAAGCCAAAGATATTGATGAAGATACGTTGAAGGACAACTACACGGCTGTGCAGTTTGGCGCAGGTGTCGATGTGTTGATGCTCAGCCTTGATGTGTCGATGGAGCGAGGTGGAAATGTGTCCGACATGAAAAATTTTGATTCAAACCCAGCTTTGTTCATGGTAACTCTAGCTTGGAAGTTTCTGTAATGCAAGTGCGAAGTGCTTTTTTTAGTGCGAAGTGCGAAGTTCCTGAGTAGCTGCACCATTCACCGTTAGGTTACTCCGCACTCCGCACTCCGCACTCCGCACTCCGCACTCAAAAACTAAAACATGTTTTTCAAAGTCATACTCATCATTGCAATTGTTACGCAGTTTGTAGCTGCGGGGATTGCCATTAGCTTGATTCGCAAGACCAAGTATAATGCTTCGTGGATGCTGCTCACGGCAGGTTTCTTTTTGCAGGCGGTTCGTTTGGTGGGGGAATACCTGCCGATTGCGGGCTTGAGCAAAACGGAACAGACGGAGGAAATCATGGCGTGGTCGGCTATTCTGATGGCTTTGCTTTTTGTGGTGGGGGTTTTTTATATTCAGAAAATCTTTAAGCACATGGCAAAGATGGAGACGCAGCGTCGCCATAGTGAAAAACTACTACTTAATGCCACCATTCAAGCGGAGGAGAAAGAGCGCAAACGGTTTGCCAAGGAGGTGCATGATGGACTAGGACCTTTGCTTTCTACCATCAAAATGTCGGTTTCGGCATTGACCTATTTAGATATTGATGAAAAATCTCGCCTGATAGTGAATAACACCAATGAGGTGGTGGACGAGGCGATTAAGTCGGTGAAGGAAATATCCAATAATCTGAGTCCTCATGTGTTGGAAAACTTCGGCTTGATGCGTGCGGTGCAGAATTTTGTGAATAAGCTGAATGCTTTGAAGATGATTAATATCACCTTGGAGAGCAACTTGGGATTGAAGCGATTTGAAACCAATACGGAAATCGTGCTGTATCGAGTGATTTGTGAGTTGATTAACAATACTATCAAGCATGCTGATGCAAAGCATATTTGTATTGAATTAAATGAATTAAATTCCTGTTTGCTGATTTCGTATTTCGATGATGGAATTGGTATTGATTCGCAACAGTTAGCTAAGCTGAGTCAAGGAGGAATGGGAATCTCTAATATTTTTTCACGCATCAGCTCGATAAAAGGAAAAGTGGATATAAAAAGTAAGCCTACAGAAGGATTGAATGTGAATATTACAGTAGAAATATAATATGAAGGACAAGAAGCGGACGGTCATTTTGGTTGACGACCATACCTTATTTAGAAATGGATTGCGCATACTTCTCGATGCCTCGGGGGATTATGAAGTGATTGCGGAGGCTGCCAATGGGCAAGAGTTTTTGGCGCAACTCACCCATCAGATTCCTGATGTGGTGTTGCTTGATATCGAGATGCCTGTGATGGATGGTATCACAGCGGCAAAAAGAGCGATGGAGCAATATCCAGACTTGAAGATTATCACCTTGAGCATGTATGGCGAGGAATATTATTACTACGCCATGGTGGATGCTGGTGTAAATGGCTTTTTGCTAAAAAATTCAGATATCACCGAGGTGGTGCAAGCGATTGAGGCTGTTTGTTCGGGCTCGAATTATTTCTCTTCGGAATTGCTTGATAATTTGGTGATGAATTTTCGCTCGAAGCCTAACCGTCTAACAAAAGAGCAGGATTTGCTTTCTTCGCGCGAAATTGAAATCTTAATTTGGATATGCAAAGGGTTTTCCAATCAAGAGATTGGCGATAAATTGTGCACCTCAAAGCGCACGGTGGATAAGCATCGCGCGAATATTCTAGAGAAGAGTCAGTGTAAAAATACTCCGCAGTTAGTGGTGTTTGCTATCAAGCACAAGTTGGTGGAAGTGTAGTTGTTAGTTGTTAGTTGTTAGTTGTTAGTGGCGCAGCCAACTCATAACTCATAACTCATAACTCATAACTCATAACTCATAACTCATAACTCATAACTTTTCCAGTTGGTGTGGAAGTATTCACCACGGGGGGTGTCGATGCGCTCATAGGTGTGCGCTCCGAAATAGTCGCGCTGCGCTTGCAGTAGATTAGCGGGCAATCGCTCGCTGCGAAATCCATCGAAATAATTTAATGCTGCGGTGAGTGCAGGTGTTGGCACGCCATTAAGAATGGCGGTGGCGCACACGCGTCGCCAGCCAGCTTGCGCTCTTTCAATTTGTTTTTTGAAGAATGGCGCAAGTAGCAAGTTGGGGAGTGTTGGTTCTTCATCGAAAGCCCTTTTGATGTCATTCAAAAAGGCGGAGCGAATGATGCAGCCCCCACGCCAAAGAAGTGCAATGCCTCCGTAGTTGAGATTCCAACTGTTTTCTTTTGCTGCTTCCATCAGGAGCTGATAGCCTTGGGCGTAGGAGATAATCTTAGCTCCGTAGAGTGCCATCTTTAAATCTTCAAGCAGCTGTTGTTTGTCGCCATCAAATGAAGTTGTTGGAGCATCAAAGCTTTTCGATGCCATCATTCGCAGTTCTTTGTGCGATGATAGATATCGGGCGAAGACCGATTCGGCAATCAGCGTGAGCGGCACGCCCATGTTGAGTGCTGCCACTCCAGTCCACTTGCCAGTGCCTTTTTGTTCCGCACTGTCGAGAATTTTTTCCACTAATGGTTCGCCATCTTCATCTCGATAGGCGAGAATGTCGGCGGTGATTTCGATGAGGTAGGAATTGAGTTCTTCGGAGTTCCATTGTCGGAACGTTTCAGCCATTTCATTATGAGAAAGATGGAGTGCGTCTTTCATAATCTGATAGGCTTCGCTGATGATTTGCATGTCGCCATATTCGATGCCATTGTGCACCATCTTCACAAAGTGTCCTGAGCCATCTTCGCCCACCCACTCGCAGCAAGCTGCTCCATCTTCCACTTTGGCTGCAATAGATTGGAATATATCTTTGACATATTGCCACGCTCCAACACTTCCGCCGGGCATGAGCGAAGGACCATTGAGTGCGCCTTCTTCGCCGCCTGACACTCCGCAGCCCACATAGAGCAAGCCTTTGCTTTCCACATAGGCAGTGCGCCGATTGGAGTCGGGGAAGTGTGAGTTGCCGCCATCAATGATGATGTCGCCAGTTTCTAAATGGGGGAGTAGTTGTTCGATGAGTTGGTCAACAGCTTCGCCAGCTTTCACGAGCATCATCACTTTGCGAGGTCGTTCGAGTGATTGAACGAGTTCTTCAACGCTGTGTGTTCCGATGAAGTTTTTGTCTTTCCCTCGTCCGTTGATAAATTCATCGACTTTCGAAGTCGTTCTATTATATACAGCCACGGTGTAGCCTTTGTTTTCCATGTTGAGCACGAGGTTTTCCCCCATCACTGCAAGCCCGATTAATCCTATATTTGCTCTCATATTAGTTATAGCTTGAATCCAATACTAGATAACAAGTCTTGGTCGTTTTTGTTTATGTTGCTTGCTTCGATGGAGTAGTATGGAAATTCTCTTCGCACAGGATAGTTGCCACGAAGAGCTTCGAATTGTGTTGTGTCTTGGCGTAGTTTTTGATTGTCTTGGCTGATTGGATAGCTTTGTAGAATCGCTTCGGAAAGAATTTCCGAAGTGCTTTTGTTGTGTCCGTCTATAATAATAGTGTCTGTTGGTGCATCTTCGATGTTGGTGCAAGTCCAATTATCAATCCCGAGCTGGAAGAATCTGCTAAGTGCTTGCACGCTCATGCTTGTGCCGTTGGCTTTGCCATCTTTTGAGTAGCCCGCAATGTGAGGTGTGGCGATTTCGCAAAGCGCAAGGAGTTCTTTGTTGATGTTTGGTTCGTTTTCCCAACAGTCGATGATTAATCCTGCAAGCTTGCCGCTGTTTATGCCATGGATTAGTGCTTCGGTTTGAGTAACTTCTCCCCGACAGCTATTAATTATCCAAGGTTTCTTTGAGCAGGCTTGAATAAAGCTATCATCTACTAAGTGAGAAGTGGAATTTATTCCGCTTTTATTTAAAGGTGTGTGCAGAGAAATAATATCGGCTTGTTGTTGAATTTCTGCAAGTGCCGAAAAATTATTAGTTCCTTCGACGAGTTCGCGAGGAGGGTCATTGAGTAGGATTTTCATGCCGAATAGCTTTGCTATTCGAGCCACTTTCTCGCCCACATTGCCCACGCCAATGATGCCAATTGTCTTTTGGCTTAAATTAATTTTGAATTTCAGATGCAAATGCGCCAGTGCTGCGGCGATGTATTGCTCCACCGAGCTGCTGTTGCAGCCTGGTGCATTAGTCCATGCAATGCCGACCTTGTTGCAATAGTCGGTGTCGATATGGTCGAAACCGATAGTGGCTGTGGCGATGAATTTCACCGTTGATCCTTCGAGCAATTCGGCATTGCAGAGGGTGCGTGTGCGAATGATGAGTGCATCGGCATTGCGCACCGACTCTTTGTTAATCTTTGCACCATCAATATATAGTACTTCGGCAAAAGCTTCTAGTGCGCCTTTGATGTAGGGTATCTTATTGTCGATGATGATTTTCATTTTTCTCTGAATAGATGAAAGAATCCTTGTTCGGCATGTTTTTTGTCATCTCGTCCTTTTCCTTCCACCACATAGTAATACACTCCCGGACTGGCGAGCTTACCTCCAATCTTGCCGTCCCAAGCAAATGAAGTGCCGTATTCGCTGTAAATACCAACGTTGGAATTGCTTGTTTCAAACACCAATTTGCCCCAGCGGTTGAAGATGCTAATTTTAACGCTTTTCATCGAGGTGTATCTGATGAGGAAAGTGTCATTATTGCCATCGCCGTTAGGGGTGAAAAAGTTGGGTGCTTCGATATAGGAGGTGTCTGCCACGATGTATTCGTCTAATTTCATCTCGTCATAGCAAGTAAGGTCGTCGGTGGTCTTGGAAACAAGGAGTTTCACCATGTAGCTGCCAGATTCTTCATAGACATAGGTGGGAGTGGCTGAAAAGCTTGTGCTTCGGATGCTATCGGACACCTCGCCATATTTGGCAAATTCTTTTTCTAAATCTTTTAGGCTTCGATAGAAAGACCATTCGTATTTATCGGCATTTTTTGAATTGTTGGTGAATGTTACATTTAGCGGGGCTTCACCTTTCATCGGATTAGCCGAAAAGTTTGCTTCTGGCACAATGGATTCATAAAGCACATCATCTGATGCTTTACATCCGTAATTGTCGGAGATGGTGAGCGAGTAAATGGTGTTTTCAGCTGGCGGATTAGAAACAATGGGGTTTAAAGCTCGACTGAATGTTGAACCGTAGGCTTCCCAATTTGCCGAAACGATGGGATTTAGGCTAAGGCTGCTGCCATCGCTTGGGTTGGAGTATTTCAATTCGGAGGAAGTGAAACTGCTGAGCAATTGTGTAAACTCGCAATCGCAAGAGTCAATCGCTGCCGAAACTTCATACCACGCATTCATCACCCATGCTTGATAGTTTTCCGTGTTTGTTTCTCCGATAATTTCTACACGATATAGACCATTGCTTAAGCCAGATAATGTAGAGCTTGAGGTGGCTGATTCAGAAGAATAGCTATTGAATAGCAAGGTGTTTTCGTCAAGCTTCGACCAATTGAAAGTGGCGGATTCGTCGCTAGAGGTGGCAGTGAGCGAACCGATGCTTTCACCTTTTGTTGAATTAAAGATGAAGATCGCATCTTGCAGAGAAGATGAGTATTGTGTTTCAGCCTCACCGCTAGCGGTGGGCGCAGTGATTTGAGCTTGAGCAATGCTCAATGAGCAAGCGGCGATAAGAGTAAGTATAATTTTGCGCATGGCACCCCTTTAAAGTTTGGCTGTAAAAGTAGGGAAAATCATAGAAAAAAGAAAACCGTCAGCGTGTGAAGACTGACGGTTTCGTATGTTTGTTTGAAAAACGTTGTTATCTGTTATGTGTTTGAAAATTTATTATTCAGATACAACTTCGAAGTTAAGTTCGATAATAACTTCGCGGTGCAATTTAATTTGCGCGGTGTATGAACCAACTTCTTTGATTGATTCTTTAGGCAAACGGATTTGTTTGCGGTCAAGAGTAAATCCTTGAGCGTTGATTGCATCAGCCAATTGGATGGTGTTCACCGAGCCGAAAATCTTACCGCTTTCGCTAGTTTTTGCACCAATTTTAACTTCTACACCTTCAAATTTAGCTGCAAGTGCTTGGGCTTCTTCAATCAACTTAGCCTCTTTGTGAGCGCGTTGTTTGATGTTTTCTGCCAAAATTTTTCTTGCTGAATCTGTGGCTACAATAGCCATTTTTTGTGGGATAAGGTAGTTACGTCCGTAACCAGCTTTCACAGAAACGATATCGTCCTTGTGACCCAAACTTTGAATATCTTCTAATAGTATTACTTCCATTGTTCCTCAGTTTTATTATTTCAACAAATCAGTAAGATATGGTAGCAATGCCAAATGACGTGCTCTTTTTACTGCTTTCGACACTTTACGTTGGTATTTCAATGAAGTACCAGTGATGCGACGAGGAAGGATTCTTCCTTGCTCGTTCAAGAATTTTTTCAAGAACTCAGGATCTTTGTAATCCACATACTTGATTTTGTTTTTCTTGAAGCGGCAATACTTTTTCTTTTGGATCTCAACTGCTGCTGGAGTTAAGTATCTGATTTCACCTTGATTGTTTGCCATGATTAAGCCTCCTGTGTTTTAGCGTTCAACTTATTTCTTCTTTTTTCGCTATAAGCGGCTGCGTATTTGTCTTGCTTGAAAGTCAAGAAGCGAATAATACGCTCATCACGACGATACTGAAGTTCTAGCTGCGCGATGAACTCAGGCTCTGCCTTAAATTCAAACATGTGATAGAACCCAGTGCTTTTCTTTTGGATTGGATAGGCCAATTTACGTAGCCCCCAGTCCTCTTCATTGACCATCTCACCGCCATTAGCAGTAATCAAGTCTTTGAATTTTGTTACCGCTTCCTTTATCTGAACATCAGATAAAACGGGAGTTGCAATGAAAACGGTTTCATACTGGTTTTTCATAAAACTCTTGTATTAATTATTAATAAAATTACTATATCCCGACTCTTCGGGACGGCAAAAGTAGAAATATTTTGGATTTAATGCAACAGTTTGTGCTTTTTGTGTGCTAATTTAACCTGAAATCCACACATTTGAGCATATTTGCCCGTTAATGCCGTGGCTTTAATTCGCTGAATGAAGGCACTTCTTTCAGAAAGGCATAGTTGTTTTCCTCGAAATTCACATGGCAGCAATAGTGTTGCATGCCATTCGACACCACGAGATAGGGCACGCGATATATAATATTGTATCGGGCAATTTGATCGAAGGTGTCTTGGGTGATTTTCACCTGGGGAGCTTTAAATTCCACCAATAGCAGCGGATTACCTTTTTTATCGCACACGAGAAGGTCGGCACGATAGGTGTGCCCATTCAGTTGTAGTCCTCCCTCGATATTCATTAATCCTGCGGGGTAGTTGAGGTGATTTACAAGATATTTGATGAAGTTTTGGCGCACCCATTCTTCGGGGGTGAGCACGATAAACTTACGACGAATTTCATCGAATAGGAGTGTTTTTCCGTTTTCTATTTTGGTGCGAAAATCGAATTTGGGAAGATTTAACGTCTGCATAGTTTCTGATATTGCTGCAAATATAATACCTTTGACTCGCAAAATAAATACATTTTAGCAGTCTTCCAATTAAAACTAATTTCTAGAAGTCCCCCTTATGAAGACAAAAGAAGAAATTGTAGCTAACTGGCTACCTCGCTATACGGGCGTTGCGCTCGAAGATTTTGGCAAGCACATCTTGCTGACTAATTTTCAAAACTATATTGAAATTTTTGCGGAAAAATTTGGGGTCTCTGTGGAGGGCTTAGATAAAAACATGCCTTCGGCAACTGCCAATGATATCACGATTATCAACTTCGGCATGGGAAGTCCGAATGCGGCTATTATCATGGATTTGCTTACGGCGATTAGTCCGCAGGCGGTACTTTTCCTAGGGAAGTGTGGCGGATTAAAAAAGAAAAATCAGCTCGGGGATTTGATCTTGCCCATTGCGGCTATTCGCTCGGAGGGTACTTCGAATGATTATCTGCCGCCTGAAGTGCCTGCCTTGCCCGCTTTTAGTTTACAACGTGCCGTATCGACAGCCATTCGCGAAAATCAACTCGACTACTGGTCGGGCGTGGTGTTTACCACCAATCGCCGAGTGTGGGAGCACGATGACCGATTTAAGGCTTACCTCACCAAGACACGAGCCATGGCGGTGGATATGGAAACAGCGACTATTTTCACGGTGGGCTTTGTGAATGAAATTCCTTCGGGAGCTTTGCTCTTGGTGAGCGACCAGCCGATGGTGTCTTCGGGAGTGAAAACGGAAAAAAGCGACAAGGTGGTTACCAGTCAGTTTGTGCATCGCCACATCCAAGTGGGCATTGATGCGCTATTGGAAATCAAACAAAATGGTCGCTCAGTAAAGCATTTGCAGTACTGAGAAGGTAAAAGGTAGAAGGTAAAAGGTAAAAGGTAAAAGGTAAAAGGTAAAAGGTGTGTTTTGTTTTTACCTTTTACCTTTTTTTCATCTTGTGCCTAGTTTGCTGATGATAAAACTAAAGTGTTCTTGCTCGGTGTGCCACGATGGTTTGGCTTGTATTTTTAATGCCTTGCGCTGTTGGCGCAGACGAGGAAGATTGCGATAAAATGCCCAGTGAGCTTTCCAAACAGCTTTCACACCTGCGGTGTTTCGCTCCAAGAGCATCTTTAGGGCTGCCACACCATCGAGGATTAGCCGTAGGATTAGAATTGACCAAAGATAGGCGGATGGTGTGTTTTTATAGAGCATAAAAAGATTGTTGCGGAAATTGTAGAATAGCTTTCGGGGGTTGTCATAAGAAAGGCTTCCACCGCCAAGATGATAGACCGTGCTGGTGGGCAAATATACGATTTCGTGCCCTGCATTTTTCAATCGCCAGCAGAGGTCGATTTCTTCCATATGCATGAAGAAGTCGGCATCGAAACCTCCGAAGGAGTGGAAAAGCTCGGCGCGAATTGCTAGGCACGCACCGCTAGCCCAAAAGATATGCTCAAGTTCATCAAACTGACCAAGGTCTTTATCTACTTCGTGAAGCAATCGTCCTCGGCAATAGGGATAGCCGAGCTTGTCGAGCATTCCGCCAGCTGCACCGCCATATTCAAAATATTCTTTTTGAGTATAGCTTTTGATTTTTGGCTGAATGGCTGCCACTTTTTTATTGCAATCCAAACAATTGATGATAGGGATGAGCCAATCTTCGCTGACCTCCACATCAGAGTTTAATAGGAGATAGTATTCGGCAGAAATGAGCTTTAGGGCTTCGTTGTATCCTTTGGCAAATCCATAGTTTTCAGGCAGGATTAGCATCTCGATATTGGGAAACTGTGTGCGCATCACTTCCGTGGAAGCATCGGTAGAGCAATTATCCACCACCACAATTTTCACCCCCGGCAAATCGCTATGCTTAATCACCGAGGGTAAAAACTTGGGTAGTAAGTTTTCGCCATTCCAATTCAAAATTACTATGGCTAGTTTATCTTGTGTCATGTGTGTTCCCTTAAGGGGGCTTCTAAAAATTAGCTGTCAGGTCATTTTGATTTTATGAGGTATAGATTTTGGTCTAATTTCGTAAGAGCATAGCGAGCTATGTTATAAGAAAATAGGACAAAAGATGCCCTCAGAAAACAAAATGAACAACAGCTGTATTTAGCAGCTTCCCCAATTTAAAACTAATTTTTAGAAGTCCTCTTAAAAATGGGAGGTAAATATAATTGGAAATAGCTGAACTTTCAAGCGTCAGTAAGGTTTGAAAAGGCTTTTTTAACAGGAAATAATTTCTGCTAAGATTAAGGAGCGGTTCGTCCCTTAATAGGCATGCTCATCGAGTTCGTCATCGCTGATTTTTTTATTGTTCATGGCTCGCCAAAACCACCAAATGTAGGCGAGCACAAAAGGCACGAGTAGCGACACGTAGCTCATCACAGTGAGAGTGAATCGGCTTGATGAAGCGTTTTCGATGGTGAGCGATGATTGGATATCAACCAAGGAGGGGTAAAAACTGGTGTTGTTCAGTCCTGCCATAAGGAAGAGTGTCCACACCACAGCCACCGTGCCAGCTCCGACCGACCAAATGCCTTGTCGCGTGTCGGTCAGTGCCGTTGAAGCTATTCCCCACAGCACGGCTAGCACGCCCACGAGGAGTAAAGCGAGTAGGAATGGCATTTCAAGGAGGTTGTGCCAATATTTAAAACTTTCCACCTGCACCACATCGCTAAGCGAGTTGTAGGCATAGCCATCTTTGAGCAGCAAGGCGATGAGGAAATATAAGAAGAACACAAGGAAGGGCAAGGCATTTAGCAACACTTGACGCTTGCTGAGTTTATACACTGTGCTGTTGTCCACTGAATTGATGAAGTAAAGAGCTCCCAGCACACGAGCGAGGAAAAACACCGAAAGCCCTAATGCCACATTGTGGAAAGTGAGCACGGCTTCTAGTCCGCGAGCTCCATTTTGCCAATGCACCACTTTGTTTTCATCGAGGATGAACTCAGCCCCATTGAAGAATGTGCCCACAGCAGTTCCGATTAATATAGGAGCGAGAATACCATTGATGATTAGAAACGTTTCATAGGTTTTTTGTCCGAGCAGATTGCCGGGTTTTCGTCGATATTCATAGCTCACCGCCTGAATCACAAAGCAAATCAGGATGGCAATCCACACCCAATAAGCACCGCCAAACGAAGTGGCATAAAATAGGGGGAAGGAGGCGAAGAATGCACCGCCAAAGGTAACGAGGGTGGTGAATGTAAATTCCCATTTTCTGCCTAGGGTGTTGATGCAGAGCAGGCGTTGTTTTTCGGTTTTCGACACTTGATACATCAGGCTTTGTCCGCCCTGCACAAAGCTCAGAAAGACGAATAGTGCACCGAGGAGCGACACAATCGCCCACCAGTATTGTTGCAAAGAGAGGTATGATAAATTTTCAAACATGATTAGTGTCCTCCATTGTTTTCGTTAATTTTCGGTCCGATTTTTATTTGTCGAGTCATGATGCGCAGTTCAGCGATGAGTAGCACTGTAAACACCACGGCAAAAAGCACAAAGGTGGTCTGCACAGCACTTGTGCTGATGCGTGTAACGGCTGCCATCGTGGGCATGAGATTTTGAATAATCCATGGTTGGCGTCCCACTTCCGCCACAATCCATCCGCATTGCGAAGCGAGATAAACCAGTGGAATGCTCCACACGGCTGCATGCAAAAACCAGCGATGTTTCTCTAGTTGTTTCTTTTTCACAAACCACAGGCATAGTGCAAAGAATAGGATGAACCAGCCCCCGAGATAGACCATGATATGAAAGGAATAGAAGGTCAGCGGAACGCTTGGAATGAGCATTTTGAGGTCGGTGATATGTCCATATCCAAAATATTTGTAATAATTTTCTTGGAAATCAGGGCTCATAAATTCAGCTTTGATGACTTCCGCCTCTTGTGGGCGATTGAGCTTGCGTGCATGCTGATAATCAGCGAGCTTTTTCATGGCAATTTTTCCTCGCTCAATTTTTTCTTCCGCCCCCATGATGCCATGCTCAGCATTGCCATAGAGTAAATCATTGACTCCCGGCACAAAGCCATCAGCGCTTCGAGTGGCGAGGAGTGAAAGCACTTTGGGAATTTCCATTTTCACCAGAAACTCAGGCGTAGCCTCGTTTCCTTGGTGTGCGTCATCCGAAAGAATGCCAAAGGCAACTAGTCCAGCTTCGGTTTTTCCTTCATAAAGCCCCTCAAATGCAGCCAGTTTCATGGGTTGATATTTTCCCACATGATAGGCAGAGCTATCGCCAGAGATGGCAACCAAGATTGATGAGGCTAAGCCAAATATTGCCGCAATGCGGATGCTTTTTTTGGCAAAGTCCACCTCGCGTTTTTTCAGCAGAAACCATGCTGAAATGCCCACCACAAACACCGAGGCGAGCACAAAGCCAGAAAGCACTGTGTGCACTAATTTGTCGATTGCCATAGGGTTGAAGACCACCGCCCAGAAGTCCACCATTTCGTTGCGAGCTGTTGAGGGGTTGAATTGCATGCCCACGGGGTTTTGCATCCATGCGTTGGCAATCAGAATCCACAGCGCCGAGAGGTTGGCGCCAATGGCAGTGAGCCAGCTCGCCGCAAGGTGTACTTTCTTGCTCACCTTATTCCAGCCAAAAAACATGATGGCGATGAAGGTTGATTCCATGAAGAATGCCAAGATGCCTTCGATGGCAAGCGGCGCACCAAAGATGTCGCCCACAAACCATGAATAGCTACTCCAGTTAGTGCCAAATTCAAATTCGAGGATGATGCCCGTGGCGACGCCAATGGCGAAGTTGATGCCAAAGAGGGTCATCCAAAACTTAGTTATCTTTTTCCACACTTCATCGCCTGTTTTCACATAGATGGTCTCCATGGTGGCGATGATGAAGGTGATGCCGAGAGTGAGTGGCACAAACAGCCAATGATACATGGCAGTGAGGGCGAATTGCGCCCGCGACCAGTCCACTAAAGAGAAGTCAATCATTTCATTCATAAGCTTAATTATTTAGTATTTGTGATTTGTTGGAGCACATGCTTGGCACGCTGCTCGTCGGTTTCAAAGTTTGTTTTCAGGAAGTTGGGGAAGAAGAAAAGCTTCAACACCAAAAACATGATGAGGAGCTTGATGATGATGATCAGCCACACTTGTTTTCCCCAATGGCTCATATTGCGGATGCCATCGGCATAAAGTTGAAAGAAGAAGCGGAATGGATTGTTTCTTGCCATAGCGTCAGATAAAATATTCAATATCGCTCACAAGAAATTAAATTTTTAGCAGATAGCCATGCATTTGTGTCTAAAAAATGCTGATTTAGACGATTGTTTTTATCTATCGGATTTAGAGGAAGTTGATAGGTTGTAATTGGCATCCTTTTGGAGGGTGATGATTTTCTGGTTGCTACTTCCTCGAAAGGGAAGGTCGGTGTCGCGCAGCTCGGCGACATATCGCCCATCCACCAGCACGTCGATATAGGGGAGGAGCATGGCGAGTTTCTCGGATTGTTTCACCTCTTCGAGGGTGTATCCGGTGTAGCACCAAATAGTCTTATCGGTTTCACGCTTAATTCGGCGAGCCAATTCGGTGAATCCTTCCACTTGAAAGAAGGGGTCGCCACCGGTGAAGGTAACGTGGGCAAACTCATGCGTGATGATTTCTTGCATCAGTTCATCAATAGAGTGGGGAGTGCCGGCAGCCACATTCCACGATTGAGGATTGTGGCAGCCAGCACAATGATGCACGCATCCAGCGGCATAGATGGCGGTGCGAAAACCGGGACCATCCACGGTGGTGTCGTGCTTAATTTCCAAAATGGATAGGCTAGTCATGAATCACACGGTCGTTGAGTTCTGCCAGCTTAGCTTTATTCCAGCGGTCGGTGGTGCCGACAAGGTATCCAGTGATGCGTTGCAGTTTGTCGAGGTTGTTGCTTCCGCATTTTGGACAAGCTTCGAGATTGTCTTCTGAATTTTCATATCCGCAGTCCATGCAGCGATTGCGATTATGATTGACCGAGGCATATCCCATGTTGTATTTGTCCATCATGTCCACCACACTTCTAATTGCTTCGGGGTTGTGGGTGGCATCGCCATCCACTTCCACATAGAAAATATGCCCGCCCAAGGTCAATGCATGATAGGGGGCTTCCACCTTTGCTTTGTGGTGAGCCGAGCATTTATAGTGCACCGGCACATGGTTGGAGTTGGTGTAATAATCACGGTCGGTGATACCCTCGATTGAGCCAAAATCTTTGCGGTCGCGAGCGGTGAATTTGCCCGATAATCCTTCGGCAGGAGTGGCGAGCACGCTATAATTGTGTTGGTATTTTTCAGAAAAAGCAAGGGCTGCATCTCGCATGTGGCTGATGATTTCAAGTCCTAGTTGTTGAGAGTCTTCGCTTTCGCCATGGTGTTTTCCTGTGAGTGCCACGAGAGCTTCCGCCAAACCGATAAAGCCAATGCCGAGCGTTCCTTGGTTGATGACTTTGGCGATGGTTGGCTCGTTGGCAAGTTGTTCCGAACCATTCCACAGAGCCGACATGAGTAGTGGGAATTGTTTCGGAGCGGCATGGCTTTGGAAATCAAAGCGCTCATCGAGTTGTTTGGCTGTTTTTTCTAGGAGCAAATCGAGCTTTTCATAGAAGAGCTTTTTGCGTTCTTCAAGCTTTTCGATGTGGCGACATTCCAAGGCGGTGCGCACAAGATTGATTGTCGAAAAGGAAAGGTTTCCTCGTCCGATAGATGTTTTTTCGCCGAAGCGATTTTCAAACACCCGTGTGCGGCAGCCCATGGTTGCCACTTCTTTCTCAAAGCGGCGAGGGTCGTCGGCTTTCCATTCTTCGTGCTGATTAAATGTAGCATCGAGGTTGAGGAAGTTGGGGAAAAATCGTCGAGCACTCACTTTGCAAGCTAAGAGATATAAATCATGGTTAGGGTCTTCGGGCAGGTAGCTCACTCCTCGTTTCTTTTTCCATATTTGGATGGGGAAAATAGCTGTTCCGCCATTGCCCACACCTTCATAGGTGCTGTTGAGCAGCTCGCGGATGATGCATCGTCCTTCTGCCGAAGTGTCGGTGCCGTAGTTAATCGAGCTGAACACCACTTGATTTCCCCCACGCGAGTGGATCGTGTTCATGTTGTGGATGAAAGCTTCCATGGATTGGTGCACTCGGCTGACGGTGCGGTTGATGGCGTGCTGAATGCTGCGCGTGTCGCCTTGCAATCCTTCGAGGCTAAGCGTAGAATATTCTTTGATTTCGACTTGGTGAAGGTGGCTGAGGTCTTGCCCTAAGAATTGAGCGATGTCTTCAATTTCCTCGATATAGCTTTTGCGCACAAAAGGGGCTAAATAGAAGTCGAATGCAGGGATGGCTTGTCCACCATGCATTTCATTTTGCGCTGTTTCGAGCGAGATGCAGGCAAGCATGCTTGCGGTCTCGATGCGTTTGGCGGGGCGCGATTCTCCATGACCAGCAGCCAGTCCGTTGGTGTATATTTTATCTAGCGGATGTTGCACGCAAGTGAGGCTGCGTGTGAGGTAGTAGTCCTTATCATGCACATGCAGGAAGTTATCTCGGATGGCTTCTTTGGCACTAGTGCTCAGCAGACAGTCATCGGTAAATGCTTTGGAAGGCTCGCTAGCGCATTTCATCATCATGCCCGCAGGAGTGTCGGCATTCATATTGGCATTTTCGCGCGTGAGGTCGGTTGATTTAGCCGAGATGATTTCAAAAAATATGTTGTGAATTTTGGCATTGCGAGCGATATTCCGCTTTTCCCGATAGGCAATATATTTATTGGCGACATCTTTTCGCGAGCTTTTCATGAGTTCAAACACCACGGCATCTTGCAATTGTTCCACGCTCACCTGCTCGGCTTCATGAGAGGTGATGTGATTGATGATTTTTTGAATTAAAGCGTTGTCTTCGCCTCGCTCGGTCTGCTGCATAGCTTTTCTGATGGCAACAGCAATTTTCTCTTCGTCGAAGGCTACAATCTGCCCATCTCTTTTGATAATAGTTTGAATCATAAATGCGTGTGTTAAAGGGTTTTTGCCTCTATTGGGAGGCGGGTTTGAGTGTCGAATTACAGACTAAAATGACAGGCATTTTGAGAATCCAGCATCGACAATGCAAAAGTAATTCTTTTGTTGAAACGGACGGCTTTGTTTGCGGAAGAACGTTTTTCTTTTTTCAAAAAGAAAAGCAAATGAAGGGCTGAATAAGTGAAAAACAAGAGGTACGATTAACGTTAAGAAAAAGTGATTTTTCCAATGGCGTTTTCGGTCGTGAATTGCTTCCGATTTTTAGAAGTTCTCTTTCGGTGCAAAGATGGAAATAATTGCAATTTTAATTACAAAGAGGCACAGGGAAATCGCTATTGGAAATCGCTATTGGAAATCGCACAACGCACCCCTACAACCGATTTATCTCCTCAGCCGAAAGACCCGTAGCTACTTGAATCTTTTCAATCGAAACGCCTAAGCTTAATAGATTTCGAGCCGCTTTCTCCATTCCAATCACCTCTCCTTCAGCACGCCCTTCAGCACGCCCTTCAGCACGTCCTTCTTCACGTCCTTCTTCTCTGCCTTTCTCCACTCTTTCTCGAGCGGATGCTTCAACAGTGAGTTCCACGCGAACGGCATCCCGATAGTGGTCGTAGGCTGCTAATTGCTTCTGATCGAAAGAACTCTCCTTCAAAATCTCTAGCGCTTGTTGGATTTCTGCTGCACTATTTTCCAAGCCTTCGGGAAGTCCGTGGTTGTCTTCATCAATCTCTGTCAGCAGGCGCAACCATAACACTTCCATCTTCTTTTCGCTGAAATTCGCAGGTTTGAATTTGGGAAGCTCGACAAAAACATACTCAAATCCTTCAATCTTATCCCCGATGTTTTTGTTGTTTATGATCGAAAAATGATGAATGTAGTCCTCCGATTCTTTGCGCACAATACTATTAATTAAGCTCAGAGCATAGACTGGTTGTAGCGATTCATAGCCCTGCCCAGCCCCGAGTTGCCCAGTGTAGGTTTTCGCACAGTTGAACAACACGCGCTTGGCAAAATAGCTCGTCCAAAGCATCTGCATCTCCACGATGAAATGCCGACCGCGATTGTCTTTGCAACGAACATCAACAATGGAGTTTTTCAACTCTGGAATAACTGGCACTTGCTCTGGCGTGAGATATTCCACCTCCTCAATCTGCTGACCTTCTGCCAGCGGCAACAGCGCATTCAGCAGACTTTTGATGAGGTTGGTGTGCTCGCCAAAGATTTTTTTAAAAGTCAAATCGTTTTTAGGGTCTAAGTATTTCATGCCGTATTCCTTATCATTTATTGCCACAAAGATAGATAATCAATTGCGAATTACGAATGGGCTGGGCTGAAAAAACTATTTTTTAGAAGCTCCCTTAATCCCATCTTCAAGCTAATACAAATATAGTATAGAAGGAACGTAAATAAGCTTGCGAGAGTGTAATATGATAAGTAGCTGATTTAATCGCTTAAAAACAATAGGTTTGCACTTCTTGTTTTTTCGCCTATTCTTCAGGAATGCCAAAAAATCATCACAATTTTCATTGGATTCAAACAAATCCGATAAAAAACCAGTGCAATTTTCATTGGATTCAAACAAATTCAATGAAAAACCATGGCAACTTTCATTGGATTCAAACAAATCCGATGAAAATACATCGCAACTTTCATCGGATTTGGATGTTTTCTGTGAAAACACAAATGTAAATAGATAGAACTATTAGTGAAGCTTATCAAAATTACAAGCAACTTTCATCGGATTTAATTGTTTTCTGTCAGGCTTGCGCCAGCCATGCGATTGCGCCATCGGTGGTTTGAAATCGCTCGTGGAGAATTGCCGGAAACTCATTTTGCACCGAAAGTACCGACACAATAATTTGAGGGCATCGGGTGATGACAGCTATGCGCGCATTTTTGAAATAAGAAGCATGCTTCTTATAAATCTTTCCTAACTCGGGATGTTGCGCAAAGGTTTCCACCGAAATCGCCATGCGATTGTCGAATAAATAGCGCTTAGTGCCCTCGGGCACTAATTTGTGGCGGAAGATATATTCCCAAGTAGCCACAATTCGATTGCCATCAATTGGTCCTTCGAGCGTAATCTTAAAAATCTCTTGTTCCGTTAAATATTCGCAAGTCAGTTCGGTTGTCTTCATTCAATAACTCTTCATTTGAAACCACGAATTTATATAATCTACTTCTTTTATTAGCACAACTGATGCCAAAAAATTCTAGATATAACTCCAAAACTACATTTGGAGGGGGCTTTTTTTCATTTCAAAAGCAAAATAAGCGACTGTTATCACAAAAAAGAAGCGGAGGCATTAAAAAGAAGGTGATGATGATGGACTAAAGGGATGATGTGTTTTATTCTGCAAGCTTGTTTTGCGTGTTTTCATCGCGATAAATAGCCTTGAAATGAAAAAAATAGCCTCAAAATGGAAAAATAATAGGGCAAACAATGTTAATTTAAAATGAAGTTGATATCTTAGTGCGACTTTTGCGTGGCATCGACTGAAATTGGATTGTATTTATCAAAAAAAATGCCCAGAAAAACGAAATAAACAGAGGATATAAACCCTATTTAAATAGACAAATTTATTAAGCATGAAAAAACACAATTTTTACGCAGGACCATCAATCTTGCCTGAATTTACAAAAGAAGAAGTGGCAAAAGCTGCTGTGAACTTTGCCGGAACAGGATTGTCAATCCTAGAAGTGTCGCACCGAAGCAAAGAATGTGTGGCGGTGATGGACGAGGCTGTTGCCTTAGTGAAAGAACTTTTGAATGTGCCCGAAGGCTATTCGGTGCTGTTCTTGCAAGGTGGTGCAAGCTTGCAATTCCACATGGTGCCTTTCAACTTGATGGGCAAAAAAGCGGCTTATCTCAACACAGGGGTGTGGTCGAAAAAAGCCATCAAAGAGGCGCAAGCTTTTGGCGAAGTGGTGGAAGTGGCTTCTTCAGCCGATAAAAACTTCAACTATATTCCCAAAGGATATGAAGTGCCTGCCGATGCAAGCTACCTGCACATCACTACCAACAACACCATCTTCGGAACTCAAATCAAAAACGACCCTGAAGTGGCTATCCCAGTGATTGCTGACATGTCTTCGGATATTTTCAGTCGCCCAATTGATGTTTCTAAATACGACTGTATCTATGCAGGTGCGCAAAAAAACCTCGGACCAGCAGGGGCAACGCTTGTGATTGTGAAAGATGAAGCGCTCGGCAAAAACGGTCGCCAGATTCCTACCATGTTGAACTTCCAAACACACATCCCTAAGGACTCCATGTTTAACACTCCTCCGATGGTGGCTGTGTTTGCAAGCTTGCAAACCTTGAAATGGTTGAAGGCACTCGGCGGTGTGGAAGCAATCCAAAAAATCAACACCGAAAAAGCGAATGCGCTCTATGCTGAAATCGACCGCAACAAACTCTTCAAAGCTAACATCCCTGCCGAAGAAGACCGTTCGCACATGAACGTTACCTTCGTAATGGCGGAAGGCTATGAAGAACTAGAAGCTAAATTCGTGGCTTTCGCCACCGAAAGAAATATGGTCGGCATCAAAGGACACCGCGATGTAGGCGGTTTCCGTGCATCTATCTATAATGCCATGCCGCTCGAAAGTGTGCAAGCATTTATTGATGTGATGAAAGAATTTGAAGCAGCTAATTAAACTGAGAACGAAGTGCGGAGTGCGGAGTGCAGAGCAACCTAACGGTGAATGGCGAAGCTACTTCGCACTAAGAACTTCGCACTCCGCACTAAAAAAAAACAACCAAACCTATGGCAATTGTAAAACCATTTCGTGGACTACGTCCACCAACAGAAATTGCAGCACCACTAAGCTGCCTCCCTTATGATGTGATGAACTCGGCTGAAGCAGCTGAAAAAGCAGCGGACAATGATATCTCGTTGCTCCACATCACCCATGCTGAAATCGACTGTCCTGAAGGAACTGACATTCACTCCGATGCAGTCTATCAGAAAGCTAAAGACAATTTCGAAGACTTTCAAAAAGAAGGTTTGCTCGTGCGTGATGAACAAGCGAAATACTATATCTATGCTCAAGGCATGGATGGTAGAATCCAATATGGTATCGTTGGATTGGCTTCTTGTGAAGACTATGAAAAAGGAATCATTAAGAAGCATGAACTTACTCGTCCAGATAAAGAGGAAGACCGTATGATTCTCACTCGTTGGTTGAATGCCAATATCGAGCCGGTGTTCTTCTCTTTTAAAGCAGTCGATGAACTCGATAAATTGATTGCTTCCATTGTGGAAAATAACGCTCCAGAGTATGATTTCGTGGCTGATGATGGTTTCCTACACCAATTGTGGACTATCGACAGCGAGGCTGATAATAAATTCATTGAAGAATGTTTCGCTACCAAAGTAGAATCTACTTATATTGCTGATGGTCATCACCGAACTGCTGCCGCTGCTCGTATCGGATTGGAGCGTAAAGCTCAAAATCCTAATCATGATGGCTCTGAAGCCTACAACTTCTTCATGTCGGTGCATTTCCCCGATAATCAACTGCACATCATGGACTATAACCGTGTGGTGAAAGATTTGAATGGTCTTTCAGAAGCTGAGTTCATTGCGAAACTCGAAACGGCTTTCGAAGTGAAATGCCAAGGCGAAGAAATCTATAAGCCAGCATCATTGCATGAATTTAGTATGTATATTGGCGGCAAATGGTATCAACTCAACGCTAAAGAAGGCACTTACACCAACGACCCGATCGGGGTGCTTGATGTAACAATTCTTTCTAATCATGTGCTCACTCCGATTCTCGACATCACCGACTTGCGCACTTCAAAGCGTATTGACTTTGTGGGTGGTATCCGAGGACTTGGCGAGTTGAAGCGTCGTGTGGATAATGGTGAAATGGTGGCAGCCTTTGCGCTCTATCCTGTGTCGATGCAACAATTGATTGATATCGCTGATTCAGGAAACATCATGCCTCCAAAGACTACTTGGTTTGAACCGAAACTTCGTTCTGGATTGCTGATCAATGTGATTGATTAAGCTGTTTTTAAGCTTACGGCTTATCACCAATAAAAAGAGGAACTCCGAAAGGGATTCCTCTTTTTTTAGTCTTCTTGCTGCTTCCACAAGATGAAAGAGCGAGTAGAGAAATTTAGTTGTATCTCCCTTACCCCAACTCTTCTACTGCTTTTTTCATTCGGCTGATTGTTTTTTCTTTGCCAATGATTTCGCAAATTTCAAATAAGTCAGCTCCCTGACTGCTACCCACCAATGCCAGACGAATAGGCACCATCACCACGCCAAAGCCCCAGCCTTTTTCATTCATGAAAGCCGAGAATGCTTCTTTGATATTTTCAGCTTTCCAATCTTCCACGCTTGTGAAAACTTGCATGATTTCACCTAATTGTGCAGCACTTTCAGGCTTCCATTTCTTTTGCACTGTTTTCTCGTCGTAGCTCGTGGGTGCTTGAAAGAAATAAGAGGATTGCGCCCAAAGGTCTTGCACAAATTCGCAACGCTCTTTCACAAGTGAAATCACGCGAATAACAGTTGATTCATCCACGCCACTTACTTCATTTTCCAATAGGATAGGGGTGAAGAGTTTTGCTAATTCTTCATCGCTATGCGTTTGCATATAGTGATGGTTGAACCATTTTGCTTTGTCGGGATTAAAGCGAGCTCCGCTTTTCACCACGCGATCGAGCGAGAATTTAGCTATTAGTTCCTCCATGCTGAAAAACTCTTGTTCCGAACCATCGTTCCAGCCCAAGAGGGCAAGCATGTTGAGGAATGCCTCGGGAAAGTATCCGTCTTCCTTATATCCGTGAAACATTTCGCCTGTTTCGGGGTCTTTCCATGCCATGGGGAAGACCGGAAATCCCATCTTGTCGCCATCGCGCTTGCTGAGTTTTCCTTTGCCCGTTGGCTTTAAGATGAGTGGTAAGTGGGCAAACTGTGGGCGATTGTCGCCCCAGCCCAAAGCCTTATAAAGCAGCACGTGGAGTGGCATTGATGGCAACCATTCTTCGCCGCGAATCACATGTGAGATGTGCATCAGATGGTCGTCCACAATGTTTGCTAAGTGATAAGTTGGCATGCCGTCTGTTTTGAAAAGCACTTTATCATCGAGCGTGTTGGTGTTGAATTTCACTGTGCCACGAATCATGTCTTCTTCTACCACTTCTACATTCTCGGGCATTTTAAAACGAATCACCCAATTGTCGCCACGCGCAATGCGTGTCTGCACCTCTTCAGCCGATAGTGTGAGCGAGTTTACGAGCGAACCACGTGTGTGTAAGTCATAAGAGAACGTTAGCTTTTCAGCTTCGGCTTTTGTGCGAAGCTCGTTGAGTTCTTCGGGGGTGTCGAAAGCGTAATAGGCATTGCCTTCCGCCACGAGTTGATCGGCATATTGCTTGTAAATCGCTTTGCGCTCCGACTGGCGATAAGGACCGCAATCACCACCAAAGCCCACTCCTTCATCGGGTGTTAATCCACACCATTTCAAGGATTCGATGATGTATTCTTCGGCACCTGGCACAAAACGTGTTTGGTCGGTATCTTCGATGCGAAGCAGGAAGTCACCCCCCTGTTGTTTGGCGAAAAGATAGTTGAAAAGGGCCGTGCGAACTCCGCCCATATGCAGAGCTCCCGTTGGACTTGGTGCAAAACGCACTCTCACTTTATTTGTCATGATGGTATGTTATTTCTATTTAGATAGTACTTTATCAATCTCTTTGATACTTGGAATATCCCTCGCGCTCCATTTCTTCACAATCACTCCATTTTGCATTAGAATTAAACCAGGGTTGGAGCGAATCATTGTTTTCAGTGTTACCTCATCGCAATTGAAGAACTCAAAAGCTAGCTTGTGGTCAGATGCAAGCTTATGTGCAGTGTCAATATTGCTAGCGGTCAGCCCGATGAATGACATTTGTTTATCATTACAATAGCTAATGATATCGGCGAGCTTATCGGTGTTTCTCCATTTGGCATCTTCCACATGAGTGGAGACAAATATGAATGTGGGGTATTCGTCAGATAAAAAGAAGTCTTTAATATCCTCCCCGTCATCTGTCATCATATAGAAATCATGGATAGGGGCTTCATATCCTTTTTTGATTAGTTTGGAGTGCATATCGACATATTCCCAGTTTTCGGTGTCTTGCCAAGGATAGTTTGTTTCATCAAATTCTTGATCTTCGCCCGTGTTTTTATTGGCATAGATAAAGGTGTTTTGATATTCATCCACAGGGGCATCTTCGGGGATGTGCATTCCTTCGATGAGGTTTGCTCCTTCATAATAAGGACGGAAATCAATGATGGGAAGATAGGCATAGCAATACCACATCATGCCAGCGAATAGTGCAATAAGCGAAGTTGTTGCAATTTGGCGTTTGCATAGATGGCACACGCTTTCGGGGCGCATGCTAGCTCGCAAGTGAATAATGGCAAGCGCCATGAAGAAAATGTTCTTATAGAATGTGCCCCAATTGCTGAGCTTTATGGCATCGCCAAAGCATCCGCAGTCGCTGATTGGGTTGGTGAGTGCCGATATTAAGGTGGTGATGGTGAAAAATCCCATCAAAACCAAAACTTTCCATGCCACTGCTTTTCGCCACACATTGGCGAGTAGGGCTACTCCTAATCCGAACTCTGCCAAACACAGCAGGCATGACAGCAGCAGCGCTGCGGGAGCAAGCCACTCCAAGTGCCAAGCATTCAGATATTCGATGAATTTATAAGAAACCCCGATAGGGTCAACGCCTTTCACAAAGCCCGAGAAGATGAAGAGCACGCCTAGGAGGATTCTGCTCGCTTGATTAATAATTTTCATAGAAATATGGATTAACAATTAAATTCGATTCTGATTAGTGCAAACACCGCATAATTAATCATATCTAAGTAATTAGCGTCGATGCCTTCTGATATGAGAGTTGCGCCTGCGTTGTCTTCGATTTGTTTCGTGCGCTTGATTTTCATGAGAATTAAATCGGTGATAGAGCTGATGCGCATCAAGCGCCAAGCTTCATCATAATCATGGTTTTTGTTGTTCATCAGGTTTAGCGCCTTGTTGAAATAGCCTTGATACAGATGGATTGTTTTTTCTTCATCCATGTGCATGTCGGTGTCTGAAATACCTATTTCGAGCTGGATCAATGCCATGATGCAATAATTGATGATGCCAATATATTCCGAGTGAGCGCCTTCATCAACTTTCATTTCGCCCTTCATTTCGATGCTTCGGATGCGTTGAGCTTTGATGAAAATTTGGTCGGTGAGCGAGCTCGGGCGGAGGATGCGCCAAGCGGTGCCGTAGTCTTTCATTTTCTTTGTGAATATATCTTCGCAAATACTCATGATGTGTTGATATTCTTCTGAAGTGTTGCTCATTTTTATTTAGCTTTATTTTCGAGATGCAAAATAACGGAAATAAATCGCTAAAGTCAAATCTAGACCAGGCAAATCGCCTTTAACCTTTTGGTTTTTTTGCAGAAACAAAATAAACGCAAAGGCACGAAGAAGGATTACGCATATAATCACCGCTGCCGCAGTTTTTCCTGATAGCTTGGTTTCCAACGGTGGCGCAATTTGGTGTTGAGCGGCATTCGGCGGTGGCTCGACCACGCACTTTCGCCGACATAATAGCGGGGCGCAGCTTTCGTTTTCAGACTAAGTCGGGAGCACTCAACCACTTGAGCACTTGAGGACTCGGCAACTTGCTCACTTGAGGACTCGGGAGCTTGAGATTTTCTCGCTTTCATGCGAAGTCCCCGATGAACAGCGGTGTTGTTTCTCGAAATCGTTAGTTCTATCATGCGAAGAAGGTCGTCATATTGAGCCTCTTTGAGCAGTGCCGACACGGAAAGATAGTTGGCGAAATCATTGTTGATTAGTCGCAAAATCTCTTCTCGAATGTCTGTTGCAGTGCGTTTTTTTCGACGTGTTGCCATTCGCCTGATTTGCACCAACTGCTCCGCTTCAAAATCACGCTGAGCTTGCTCAAGCTGCTCCACCATTGGGAGGATAAGTTCTTTGGACTCTAAACAGTTAAGTTGCGTCGCATAGTTTTCACTGCGTAATTTCCAGAGGAATGAATTGATGAGTGCGCTGGCTTCTCGCTGATTGGAGCGAGTAACGGCACTGTTTCCAAAACGGCACATGAGTTCATAAATCGGCTGAACATCCTCGCTCGCTTCAGGCACCAGCACTAGCCCTTTCAGAAATCCAAAAAGGTTAGCATAAGTTTTCTTCCGCGCTAAGTCTTTTTGGGTGAGTTGCGATTTCTCCATCGTGGGCACGAGCGAATTTTGCAGGGCTTGATGCAAATCTGAAAGCTTGTTAAACAGCGTGGCGATGTTTTTATCGTGTTGCAACAGGTCGGATTTTTTAATTAGACTAAGAATGAGTTCTAGGGTGGCTGCCAATTCAGCGTTTTTGGTTCTCCAAGTAATATTTTTCATGTGCGTGGGGCATGATTCTAGGTTAATCTATATCTTATCAGAGAGAATCTCAGCAGTTCCGACCCGATATAAAATCTTTTCGGCTTGCTTTTGAATGATTTCGACCAAATCTAAAACCTATTTAAGTTTAGTTTGCTTGCATTCGCTCCATCTTCTGACTATTTAAGGACGAAAATACAAAAAGTTGAGCAATTCACGAATCTTTTTTGCTCAACTTCGCAGTTTTTCACTCAAAAAAGAAACTTATTTTGCTTGAATCAGTAGTTTTTCACTCAAGAAATAAACTCACTTTGACTGAGTCGATAGTTTTTCACTCAAAAAAGAAACTCGCTTTGCTTCGCTCAGTTTGCATTTGTACTTTCTTCTGATATTTTTAATATGCCTGAGCATCCAGCGTCCAAAAGCGCTAGCAATCAAGGGTTCATTTTGTTTTGTTTCTGCAAAAAAACAAAAAGGTTAAAGGCGATTTACCTGACTCTAGACACATATACTGTTATCATTTTGTGATAATTGAGAAGTGAGTAAATAGGGGAATAAGATTATATCTATTTTTGAGTCCAAATACTTTTAAGAAGAAAATATGTGGGTTTCCTTAGCGCTGATTTCAGCATTTTTGCTGGGCATATATGATGTCATAAAGAAAGTGTCATTAAATAACAATGCAGTCTTTCCGGTCTTGTTTATCAGCACATTGACTGCTGCTGTTATTGTAATTCCAATTATAACATTATCACCCATCTATCCGCAGTTTTTCCAAGCGGCACACATTTATGTTCCGCCGATATCGCTTGTGGCGCATGTGCAAATCTTTGTCAAGACAGTTATTGTGGTGGGGAGTTGGGTCTTTGCTTTTTTTGCCTTGAAGAATCTACCCATCACGATTGTAGCTCCTATTCGAGCCACAGGACCGCTTTGGACGCTTATTGGGGCAATATTTATTTTCCATGAGCGATTAAACATTATTCAATGGATTGGGGTTGTTGTAACATTCTTCTTCTTTTACTTGTTTTCAACGGCAGGGAAATTAGAGGGAATTAATTTTAAGCGAAATAAATGGATTTATTTCATCATTGCAGCTACGCTGCTGGGGAGTGTGAGCAGCTTGTGGGATAAGTTTATTCTGAAAACGATTGATAGGGTGGCGGTGCAAGCATGGTTTTCATTTTATCAGGTGGTGGTGATGCTGCCCGTGATGATTTTATTTCGCTGGACAAAGAAAAAAGAAAAACGAGCTCCTTTTGAATGGCGATGGACTATCCCGATGATTGCTATTCTGCTGTTGTTTGTCGATTATGCTTATTTTTACTCTCTGAGCATTCCCGAATCAATGGTGAGCATCGTTTCGGCATTGCGCCGAGGAGGCGTGTTGGTGGCATTTGTGATTGGTGCATTTCTGTTTAAAGAGCAAAATATTCGGCGCAAGGGGGTATATCTTTTAGGAATTTTGCTCGGAATTTTGCTGATTAGTTTGGGAAGTTAGTCAGACTTATTACTTTTGAGCATATTTTAATTTAGAATACTATGAACGAAGAAAATGTAAAACTAGAAAAAACAGTAAGCTTCAAGGGGGTGTATCTGTTGGTTGGATTGGTGATTTTGTTGTTTGGCTTGATTGTTTTTATCCTAGTGAAATCAAGCGATCAGATTGCGCAGATTCAGCGAGATTATGAAGAACTGCAAGAAATTCAATTTAAGCAGGACTCGGTGATGAATACCATGGAAGATGTCTTTGACGAGATTCAATACAACCTCATCTTTGTGCAAGAACGAAGAGGACAGCTTGCCATTGAAAATGGCGAAGGATATAAAGATTCGCGTCAGCAAATTGTGGAAGATGTCAAGCTGATGGATAGAGTGCTGCACGAAAGCGAAGCTCGAATCAAGGAGTTGCAAGAGCAGCTGAAGAAGTCGGGCATGGCTATTCCTGCTTATGAGAGAAGAATATCAGCTTTGCAAGAGACAATTCGGCAGCAAAATGCAAATATTATCGACTTGCAGCAGGTGGTGGCGGTGCAAGATTTCAAGCTTTCGGACTTGAAAAATAGAATTACAGCCATGGACATGCGCTTAGCTATGCAGAAAGATTCGATAGCTACTCAGGTGGAAATGCTCAGAGAAAGCGAACGAAAAAGGTATATTGGATATGTGGCTTATGGCACAACAAAAGAATTAAAATCGAAGAACCTCATTGTGAAAGATGGTGCAATTTTAGGCATCGGAGGCTCGAAAGAGCTGCCTGCGGATTTCGACCAAGATTATTTCATGGAAATAGATATGCGTGATGTGGCTCAGATTTCTTTGCATGCCAAGAAGGCTGAATTGATAACACAGCATCCGTCGAGTTCATATCATTTCGAAGAACAAGATGGGGAAGTGAAATTCTTGAGTATTGACGACCCTAAGGAGTTTTGGAAACTCTCTCGCTTTGTGGTGGTCGTGGTGAAATGATAAAACAAAAAAAGGGAGGCTAGCTTAAAAGCGATTTGCACAAAGCTTGTAGGGAAAATTCTGAAGGCTTTGTGCAAATGCAAAAAGGGGAGTGTTCATTAAACTGTGTCTGTGGTTTAATGAACACTCCCTTTTTGTTTTATCTTGCTGAGTGAATCTTGTCAAATCCTTGCCCATAAACGCCCATCACTGTGCCTACAGTAATAAACGCATCGGGGTCGATTTCTCTCACCACATTAAAAATCTCTTGCATTTCGCGCTTGCTCGAAATCACCATCAGCACTTTGCGCTCATCACCTGAAAATCCGCCATTGCCATTGAGCACCGTAAGTCCTCGTTTTGCCTCATAGATAATTGCTTTGCGAAGTTCTTCTGGCTTGCTTGAGATGATGAAGAATTGCATCGTCTGCTTGTTCCCCGAGATGATTAAATCGACGGTGTAAGCTAAGATTGCCATGGTCATCAGTCCATACACCACAGTTTCAATAGATGACTGCTGAACTAAGAAATAGGAGGATGAAATAATAATCACATCCATGCTCAAAAGTAGTTTTCCGAGACTTATGTTGTGATATTTATTTATAATCAATGCGACAATATCAATTCCCCCGGTACTTCCTCCATTGACAAACACAATTCCTGCTGAAGTGCCGATTAATATTCCTCCGATGATGGTGTTCATCATCGGGTCGCTTACCACGGGGTTTTGAATGATTTCTGTAAATATCCCGAGCAATCCACTATATAGGGCAACGCAATAAATGGTTTTGATGCCAAACGAAGAACCTAAGATTTTGATGGCAAGAAGAATCAATCCGATATTAATAATAAGAGTGCTGACCCCAGCGTTCCAATCGAAAAGGAAGTATAGGAT
>JBKECD010000197.1:0-2895 GCA_047974225.1 Mangrovibacterium sp. | reverse complement strand
TGCAGATGGTCGTCCCCGAAAGAAAGGGGGCTCCGAGGACTTTGCCTGTGCGTTCCTGAATGGTTCGGAGGGCGAAAAGCATGTTGAGCGCACGTTGCGAGCCAGCGGAGTGTCCCAATCCAGCCACTCGATTATGGCGTGTGATGAAGAGTAGGTTATTGAATCGGTGCGACTCATCGACATAAATATGGTCGATGCCGATGGACTTGAAATCTGCCACCTCATCCTTGCGCTCATTGATGAGGTGCGACACTTCCAGCAACTTGGCTTCGAGGTTCTGCTGCCGCTTCACCAGCCCCTTTTCCATTGCCCGCGAAACCTCGCCTCCTTGCTCACGCACGAGGTCGAGATTTTCCTCCACGCTATCGAGTTCGGCTTGCAAAATCTGCTGCTGAATATCGGGCGATTGAGGAATCATGCCAAACTGCTCATGGGTGAGAATGATGGCATCCCAATTGTTGTTTTTCATGTTGTGGAAGATTTGCGCTCGCTTAGCAGGGGTGAAATCCGCCTTGCCCGGATAGAGCAAGCGTGCGTGCGGATAAGCCGTGGCGAAACACTGCGCAATCTCGTGCACATTAGCTTTGAGGGCGATGATGAGCGGCTTGTTCACCAGCCCGAGCCGTTTCTTTTCATAAGCCGACACGCACATGATGAGCGTTTTCCCACCGCCCACCTCATGGTCGATAATCCCACCACCATTGCATTTATCCATCCAAATGGCATCTTTCTGACTTTGATATAAATCAGGAATCCCCAATGCCTTCAAGTCCAAATCGGGAAACTGCTGGTGCGAGCCATCGAAGGAGGGGCGCACAAAGCAGTTGAACGTCCGATTGTACTTATCCGCCAATCGGTTTTTAAACTCCTCCGACTGCTCGCCCAACCAATTGGAGAAGCCATTGCGGATTTCCTCAATCTTCGAGTTAGCCAACTGAATAGTCGCTGCATCCTTCACCTTCACATCCTTCATTTCGCCGCCCACTAGCCGCTGCACCGTCTTAGTGATTTCGGGCGAAGAATTGTGATATCCTTCGTTTCTTTCAGCTTGCCCACTCTGAGGAGCATTTGAATCTCGCCCGAAATGCCTAACTCTGTTTTCAATTGCGAGTAATATTCCGTTTCTTCAAGCACCTGACTCATCGGGTGAACCGCCAACTCAAGAGCTGCGGACTGCAACCACACACGTTCCAAAATCCTCCCCGAGTTTACCCACGCTTCCCAGTCGCTTGCCGATGAAGTGATGAGCAAATAACCCGAACAAGCTTCTAATTGCTTCTTCGCCTTGCTCACCGATGCTTTGGCAAAAGACTTCTTTCTTACTGAACGTTTGCTGAAAAACAGGTTGAAGAAATAGTGTTCCATGCTCGACATGCCCATCATTTGAGGTGTAAGTCCTGTGCTTCGCTCTCGTTCTTCTTTGGCGGAAAAAGTCATCCATTCGCCCAACTCTTCGGCTTTGGCTTTGTCGTGCGCCTGTTGCTCATAGGCTGCAAGCGAGAGTTTTCGGATGGATTCCCCTTGCGAGGAATGAAGCGTGTGATATTGCACCTGCGGAAAGCTGCAAAGCTCGGCAATAACATCATCGCTTATGGGATGCGGAAGAAAGGGCGTGCGAATGGTCTGCCGCTTTTCAATCAATGAAATGTTTTCTTTCGAGCGAGCTGCGTTGTTTTGCTCGTGCAGATGAACTTGCACCGTCTGATTTTGGAGTATCACCTCTGCACGAAAACCGAGGTAGGTAGCTGCCAGCACGCAATTCTCCACAAAAGCTCCGATGGAAATCCATGCTTCCCGATGCTGAGGGTCAACCATAGGGAGCAGCCTTTCCGCTTCCAACGAAACTTCAAAAGAAGAGCTATCGAGCGGCGTTACTCGCCACATTTGGGCATTATGACTGCTTGGTGCAAGCGAACCATAGCGCATGATTTCGTTCATCTGAGCCGATGCGGTAATGGGAATGAGCATGATGAGGAATAGTTTGAAGTGCATTGATTAGGTGGTTGTTTCCTGTGTGCTAAAGGTTTGGTGGACAAAGTTTATTTTGATTCCCAAACCACAATTAATAAGAAATCTCCCCAATGTATTCAGTGATGCGGATGGTTGAAAGAGCATTCTTTTTGAAAAGTAGATTGACGCTGGTTGACTTTCCTTTTCCATTACCCATATCCTCGTAAAAATCAAACGACCATTCGCCATAATTTACCATATCAGGGTCGAATGGCAGGTTTAGCGGTTTATTGGGCATGATAATTTCACAATTGGCATAGTTGGGATTTTTGTAAATTTCCAATAGCTTCTGATAGAACACATCAATAGAATCATTGTGACAGATGGTTATTTCCTCTGCCACATCTTGGGGCCAATGCGATATAGAATCTAGCAGCGCGCCTCCTTTTTCAATAGATTTTACTTTGCCTTGCTCGAAGCCGATGCATGCTCTGTCAACTCTCCCCGATGAGTGTTCTATGGTAATGGCGTTGTAGAAAGGTAGAAGATTTTCCACCTCCTCGGGTTTGGAAAAGGCTTGCCTAGTAATTCCAACAGCATGAAAACCCTTTTCTTCTCCCAATGTTTGAAGCCTAAGAAATACCTCTGCCGGACTGCTACCTATTTTGAGTGTCCATTTTTCTCCTTTGGTGATGTTTTCAACCTTCGGATAGGTATCATCGGCTAGGCAACTGCTGATAAAAATTGCCATTAATAGTAAGCCGACAACTGCCTGCATGTTCAGATGGAACTTTTTTGTTTCTTGTAATTTCGCTTGCATGATAATTTCGTTTTAAACATTGCCTTTCGCCGATAACTTATTGTTATCTGCTAAAGGCAATGATGATTGTTAGAATTCATTTTTTATTCGCCCGTTTGCCGGAGGATATGGATTACCATAGTTTA
>JBKECD010000071.1:0-9220 GCA_047974225.1 Mangrovibacterium sp. | reverse complement strand
GTTCTGCTCGGCTTAAATGTTCTTCCATCTCCGATTCTAATGCACTCTCTAAAAAATCCTTGATGATGGGGGCAAAAACACCTCCCTCTCCGGTGAGACTTTTACCACTCTTGAGCTGGGACAATGCCAAATCTCGCATCGCTAAATACTCTGCACTTTCTTCTTTCCTTTTCATGTCTGCAAATTTATTAATTTTTAATTTGCTGGACAGAGTTTAAAAAACACCCTCTTTCAATTATATCGTTCCTAAACTCTCGATGGGCTTACGCCATTCGAGAGTTTTTTTGTTCAGCTCCCAAGTCCCCCGCATCAAATTCGCAATTGCTAATTCGCAATTAAATCGTATTTTTGCAAAAACAAATAACGCACAGCCATGTCCTATTTAGACCCTAAGAATGATTTGACCTTCAAGAAGGTGTTTGGCGAGCACGACAATCTAGTGATGAGCTTGCTCAATGCCCTATTGCCTCTGGCAAGCGACCAGCAGATTCTATCGGTGGAATATCTTTCTCCGGAGATGACGCCAGATATCCCCGGGAAAAAGAACTCGATTGTGGATGTGCGCTGCAAAGACAATAAAGGACGGCAATTCATTGTCGAAATGCAGATGCATTGGACGCCCTCGTTTATGTCGCGCGTGTTGCTTAACGCCACAAAAGCCTATTCAAGTCAGCTTGGCAGCAGCATGTCCTACGACAAATTGCAACCCATCTATGCTTTAAGCTTGGTCAATGAAACCTACGACCGCAAGCGGGATGAATGCTATCACCACTACACCATCAACAATGTGCAAGACAATAGCGACCAGATTGAGGGCTTAGAATTTGTGTTTGTAGAACTTCCCAAGTTTCGTCCCGAGACCTTTAGCGACAAGAAAATGGCGGTGCTTTGGTTGCGCTATCTCACCGAAGTTGAAATCGGCATGCAAACCGCCCCTGCCGGACTGTTAGACAATCCCGAAGTGAGTCAAGCGCTGAGCATCCTTGAAAGAACTAGCTATTCCGAAGAAGAACTTGCCTACTATTATAAGTATTGCGACATCATCAACACCGAGCTCTCCATCCAAAGCGATGCTATAAAAAAAGGAAGAAAAGCGGGAAGAAAAGAAGGCGAAGCAATCGGTTTGCAGAAAGGTGAAGCAATCGGTTTGGAAAAAGGTGAAGCAATCGGTTTGGAAAAAGGTGAAGCGATTGGTTTGGAGAAAGGCGAAGCGATTGGTTTGGAGAAAGCTAAAATCAAGATGATTAGAAAAATGCTTGCAGCAGGGGCTGATATGGATTTTATGACTCAAGTGTCAGGATTGACTCCAGAAGAAATCGAAAAAATAAAAGCAGAAGCATGAAACATCTCTATATTTTCTGTCTAATACTATGCCTGCACCTTATCCCACAAGCAAGCTGGGCGCAGATGCCCAATGGCATCATCTTGGGGCTTCGCCATGGCGATGTCAAGGAGATTTCAAACTATCTGGGCGATAATGTGGAACTTTATCTGCTCGATAAAGATGATGTGTATAGCAAGAACCAAGCGACACAAATTCTGCAACAGTTTTTTGCGCAAAACAAGCCTAGCAGCCTCTCGATGGTGCACCAAAGCGAGAAAAACGAACATCAATATGCCATCATGAAGCTGGAGACAAGTGGCGGAAGCTATCAAGTGTCGGTGTTGGTGCGCTCAGTGAGCGAATTGGTGGTTATTAGTCAATTGCAAATTGTGGCGAGTGAACTTTAAGCAGACATATCGCCAAGTGAAACGCCAAATTCAAGGGCTGCTCATTCGCGCTCGAAAGGTAACCATCCCCGGCTTCGACCGCATCCCCTTATATGATGTGATGCTGCTATTTTTCCGCAGCGTGGTGAGCACCGACAAGGGAAATATCAACACGCGCGCCTCTGCCATATCTTATAGCATGTTTATTGCAGCCCTGCCCACACTGATATTTATCATCACCCTGATTCCTTATATTCCGATAGCCAACTTTCAGGTGGAGCTGCTCCATCTGATTGAAAAATTCATCCCCACGAGCATCTTTGGGGTGGTGAATGAAACGCTCACCGAAGTCATCACGAAGCCGCATGCCGATTTGCTTTCCTTCAGCTTCATCATGGGGATAATCTTTGCCACCAACGGCATTGTGGCGTTGATGCAAGCTTTCGACGCCTCGTCGCTTGTCGATGAAACTCGTCCGTGGTATGTGCAACGATGGATTGCCGTGCGTCTGCTTTTTATCTTGGCATTCCTACTCACCATCGCTATCGCCTTCATCACCGGAGGACAGCGAGCTATCAACTACCTTGTCGGCAAAGACCTCATCGCCTCACAGCTCAACTACTACCTATTGTCCACTGGAAACTGGCTGATAATTATCGGACTGTTCTTTTTCGCCTATTCCTTTTTATTTTATTTCGCCCCAACCAAAAAGACACGCTACCGCTTTTTTTCCGCAGGAGGCACCATGTCAACCGCCTTGAGCATTTTGATTTTTGGAGGGTTTAATTTCTACATCAACAATTTCAGTCGATATAATAAACTCTATGGCTCGATCGGAACGGTGCTGATTATTATGCTCTTGTTTTATCTGATTGCCTTTGCCATCTTGTTTGGCTTCGAGCTCAACGCCAGCATCGCCAAAGCAAGAAATGAGGGCAAGCGCCGATTGTTGAAACACCGAAAAATAGCCAAAAGCTAAGCCCCCTTTTTTACTTTTTACTTTTTACCTTTCACCTCTAAATATGATTCCACAGCACGTTGTCGAACGAATTATAGACACCGCACAGATTGTCGATGTGGTGAGCGAATTTGTGTCGCTGCGCAAAAGCGGAGCAAACTATACGGGACTTTGTCCTTTTCACAATGAAAAATCCCCCTCTTTCAGTGTCAATCCTGCGCGCAACATCTGCAAGTGCTTCAGTTGTGGCGAGGGGGGAAATCCCGTGTCATTCTTGCAGAAACACTTGCAGATGAATTTTCCCGAGGCTCTTCGCTGGCTGGCAAACAAATATCAAATTGAGCTCGAGGAAGACGAAGAAACCGAAGAACAAAAACGAGCACGCGACAAGCGTGAAAGCATGATGCTCGTCAATGCTTGGGCTCAAAAATATTTCGCCCAAGAGCTCACCACCGGCAATGAAGGGCGAGCTGTGGGGCTGAGCTATCTGCGGCATCGAGGGCTGCATGATGATGTGATTCAGAAATTCCAACTCGGCTATTGCCCCGATGGCAAGGATTTATTCACCCAAAGAGCTACAACCGAAGGCTATCGCATGGAATATCTCGAAGCAACGGGGCTCACCATCAAGCGTGAAAATTGGGTGCGCGACCGTTTCTCGGGGCGCGTGATGTTTCCCATCCTCGGGGTGTCGGGGCGTGTCATCGCCTTTGGCGGGCGCACCCTTAAAGCCGATGAAAAGGCGAAATATCTCAACTCCCCCGAGTCGGAAATCTATCACAAAGGAAGCGCTCTCTATGGGCTATATCAATCCAAACAGTCGATTTCCAAGCTCGATAAGTGCTTCCTCGTGGAAGGATACACCGATGTGATTGCCATGCACCAAGCGGGAATTACCAATGTGGTCGCCTCGTCGGGCACAGCCCTGACCGAAGGTCAGATTCGACTCATCAAGCGATTCACCGAAAACGTAACGGTCATCTATGATGGCGATGCCGCTGGCATTAAAGCCGCCTTGCGAGGTATCGACTTGATTCTGAAAGAAGACCTCAAGGTGAAAGTCTTGCTACTCCCCGACGGCGAAGACCCCGACAGCTTCTCGCGCTCGATGAGCGCAAGCGAACTGGAAGAATATATCAAAAACCATGAAACCGATTTTATCGGCTTCAAAACCAATCTGCTTCTGAAAGAAGTGGGCGATGACCCGATTGCCAAAACTCGGCTCATCAATGATATCGTAGGCACAATTGCGGTAGTGCCCGACAGCATCGCCCGTCAGATGTATATCCAAGAGTGTAGCCGCATGCTAAAGGTGAGCGAAGAAAGCCTCTATGAGGCCGTGAAAAGAAAACTCAACAACCAGCTCGAAGATTGGCAGAAGCAACAACAACGAGAAGCTGAAAACGAACGCCGAGCTCAGGGATATGCCGCCGCAACAGCCCCTCAAGCGCCCCCTCAAATAGCCCCTGCCATTCCCCTCGGAAATATCGCCCTTCCCACACAAAACCCTTGCGAACGCGAGGAGCGAGAAGTGCTACGTATGCTTCTTCGCTATTTCTATGACCAAGGCATCAGAACCCAAAACGAAGAAGGCAATGAAGAGCAAATTATGGTGGGCGATTATATATTAGCAGAACTCGAAGCCAACCAGCTACATTCCGCCAATCCTGTAATCGAACAAATGTTTGATTTGTTTCGAGCAAAACTAGCCGATGACGCAGCATTTGAGGTGGATAGTGAATTGCTCGAACAACTTGCGCAGACAATCATCGACTCCTTACACCTAAAAAACGATGGCAAAGTAAAACCTTCCAACGGTCAAATAGCCGAATTTGTGTCGGAAAATAAAGTGCCGAAAATCCGTCGCTTGTCGGAAGATTTATTCCTCAACGAATATATTGCCAGTCGAAAATGGGAACGTGAAAAAGCAATCCCCAAAAAAGAGCTCGACAACTTCTATGATGCCCTGTCGATGGTCATTCTCGGATACAACTTGAAGCATTATTTCCTCCACCACAGCAATCCTGAAATCAGCCGATTGGCAAGCGACCTTTTGCTCGAAAAATACACCGAAAGTCGAAGATGGGTCAATTCGGGTGCTTTCATCGAACACGAATACGAGATACTATATATTATAGTCCCTCGAATAGTGATGGAATACAAGCTACGTAAAATCCGCTTAGAACTCCAGAGCATCGAGCAGCAAATAGCCAGTGCCAACAGCTCAGAGGATTGGAACAAAATGCTCGAAACACAAGGGCAATATCTCAAACTAAAAACCAAAGTGGCACACATCAGCAAAGAACTCGGAGATCGAACAATATTGTAAACAAAAAAAAATCATGCGAACCATACCAATCAAAAACACCCACGAACTTCATGAAGTCCTCTCCGCCTGTCGCACCTGTTTTGTGGCACTCATTGATGGCGACCGCCCCTATGTGGTGCCGATGAATTTCGGATTTGATGGCGAATACATCATTCTACACTCTGGAAAAGAGGGGCGTAAGTGGAACGCAATGCAAGCAAATCCGAAGGTGTGCATCAGCTGGATGCTCGGCGATGACATTGTGCAGCAGAATCAAGAAGTGGCGTGCAGTTATCGAGTGAAAAGCAAAACGCTCATGCTGGAAGGCAAATTAGAAATTGTGGAGGATTATGAGGAAAAATTAGCCTGCCTCGCCGCATTCATGACACAATATTCCGACCGAACATTTCATTTCAACCGCCCTGCGGTGGAGAATGTTGGCATCATGCGAGTGAAAGCCGATGAGCTCGTGGGTAAAGAGTTTGGCGTAAGAATGAAATAACTGAACAAATAAACAATCATGAGAAAAACATTAATCCTAAATTTGACTTTGTTGCTGGTAAGCTTTGCAACATGGGCTCAATACACACCTCAACCAACTGGCAACAACCAGCTTATCAAGCACCAATACTACAGCTTGTCGTATAGCGAAAAACATGAGCAAGCCGAGTGGGTCTATTATGAGCTCACCCGAGAGGAGGCGCAAGGAGGCGCAAGTCGAACCGACAACTTCCGCCCCGACGAAGCCGTGAAAACACAATCAGCTCAGCTGGCAGACTATGCCCGCAGCGGATATGACCGAGGGCACTTAGCTCCCGCCGCCGACATGGGATTTAACGCCACAGCTATGAGCGAAAGCTTCTATTTCTCCAACATGTCGCCCCAAGACCCGAGTTTCAATCGGGGCATTTGGAAAAAACTAGAAGCACTCACACGCAATTGGGCGTTGGAATATGGCGCTATCCACATTGCAACAGGCGCAATTCTCAATGAGGACTTCCCTACTATCGGCACTAATCAGGTGAGCGTGCCTCGATACTATTATAAGGTGATTTATGACGAGCAAAATCAGAAAGCCATCGCCTTTGTTTTGCCCAATAGCAATTCCAGCGAGCCGCTGCAAAGCTTTGCCGTGCCAATCGACCAAGTGGAGCAACTCACAGGCATCAACTTCTTTTATCAGCTGAGCGACAGTCTCGAAAATCAGCTCGAAGCAAGCTGCGACGTGGCGCAATGGATTTGGAATAGTTCATCTACCCCCAAGAAAAGCATCGGAGGAACAAGCGCCGTGCAGTGCAAAGCCACCACTCAGGCGGGCACCCGCTGCAAGCGAAACACCACCAATGAAAGTGGATATTGCCACCAGCATGAGAAAAAATAGGGAGCAAAAAACTCGCATTCCGAAGAAAAAACGAATAAACTACATCTTTTTTGGCGATTTTATTTTGAAGTCTGAAAAATAGATGTACATTTGCATCGCAGTTGAGAAATCAACGAGCCCGGATGGCGGAATTGGTAGACGCGCTGGACTCAAAATCCAGTGACAGCAATGTCGTGTGGGTTCGATTCCCACTCCGGGTACAGAGATGTACCCCCTTAAAATCCCAAGCTTCTTTTAAGCTTGGGGTTTTTTATTTATACATACTAGGCAAATATTTGGGTGCTTCAAATATTTTGCATAATTTTCCTGTCGAAATACAACTAAATCGAAACCGATGAAGAAGAACTTGCGGGAAATCACCCTCCATTCCATTTATAAAGACCGAAAAACCGATCGAGATATATTTGAAGACCTCATGCCCATGCGCGTGAAAGACGTGCTACTCGTGGCAACTCTCTATGATAGCTATTCAATTGTGAGAGAAGGGCAATTCATGGATAAAATCTTCGGAGAATTTCTCCAACTCAATCTCTTCACCTATCCTCGCTTCACCTCAGTCAATACCGTAGAGCAGGCGCATCGCCTGATGAAAACCAAACGCTTCGACATGGTGATTATCATGGTGGGGCACGACAAAGTGATGCCGCTTCAGATTGCTGAAAGTCTGCATGAGAAAGAACAAGAAATGCCTATTCTCTTGCTGGTGAACAACAATTCCGACCTGCGCAACTTCCACGAAACCGCCAAAGAAAGTCCCGCCATCGACCGAGTGTTTGTGTGGAATGGCAATTCCAATGTCTTCTTGGCAATGATTAAATATGTGGAAGACAAATGTAATGTGGAGTCGGATGTGCAGACAGGAAATGTGCGAGTGATCCTGTTGGTGGAAGACTCTGTGCAATATTATTCGCGCTATCTGCCCCTGCTCTATACGAGCGTGATGAAGCAGACGCAAGACATCTCTAACGACAAGTCCGACGAACTCGATTTGATTTTGAAAATGCGTGCTCGCCCCAAGGTGCTCCTTGCGAGCAGCTATGAGGCAGCGGTGGAAATCATTGATAAATATCTGAAAAGCCTTATCACCGTGATTTCCGATGTTACCTTTGAGATGAATGGCGCTCCCGTGGAAGATGCCGGAGTGGCGGTCTTAAACTATGTCAAGCAAACACTCCGCTACCCTATTCCCCTCATGCTGCAAAGCACCGACGTCTGCAATGCCGCCAAGGCAAAAGAAATCGGAGCGGAGTTTATCAACAAAAACTCCGAACGATTGGCACGTGAAATTCACAGCTTCATCATTCGGCGACTGGGATTTGGCAATTTTGTCTTTAAAGACGAAAAAGGAAAGCCAATCATGCAGGCAGAAAATATTCCGCAATTTGAGGAAATGCTCACACTTATCCCTGAAGACTGCATCCGCTATCATGCCAAGCATAATTCTTTTTCGACATGGCTCATGGCACGAGGCGAAATCAGCTTAGCCGAACGCCTGCTTCCCTATCGTCTTGACGATTTCGATGATATCGACAAGCTGCGCGACTTTTGCGCCAAAGCCTTTAAGGCAGCACGGCTCGACAAAATGAAAGGCACAGTGGTGAATTTCCATAAAAAACTACTGGGCAACAACCGATATATCGTGCGAATGGGCAAAGGCTCGCTCGGCGGAAAAGGAAGAGGTCTGGCATTTGTGTGCAACTTCATTGCCAACATTCAATTTAAAGAAATAATCCCCGAAATCAATATTCGCATTCCTGCCACTGCAATTATTGGCGCTTCGGAAATAACCAATTTCATTGAGCAAAACGACCTCGAAGAGGAAATATACCGTAGCAAAGACCATGAACATATTCTGCAAATTTTTGCCGATGCAGAGTTGAGTGCTCCGCTTCGTGCCAAGCTGTGGGACTATGTGCGCACAATTAAAAAGCCATTGGCTGTGCGCTCCTCAGGACTGTTTGAAGATTCGCTCATTCAGCCTTTCGCAGGAGTCTATGCCACCTATCTGATTCCAAATAACGACCCCGATATTGAGGTGAGATATAATCAATTGGAAACTGCTGTCAAGCTCGTTTATGCAAGTATGTTTACCCCTTCGGCATTGGCATATTTTGAAGCGGTGGACCACAAAGTGGAAGAGGAAAGCATGGCAGTGATTATTCAGGAACTGGTGGGGCATGAATATCATGAACGCTTTTATCCGACAGTCAGCGGAGTAGCACAATCCTACAACTACTATCCCGTGTCGAGCATGCAACCCGAAGATGGCTTTGCGGTGGCGGCTCTCGGCTTGGGAAGATATGTGGTGGGCGGCGAAGCTGCTCATCGGTTCTGCCCGAAGTATCCCAAGGTGAACCATAGCAGCCTCAACGACCAAGTGAGAGATTCTCAGCGAGAGTTTTATGCGCTCGACATGAAAAACAGCCAGCCTGACATTGTCAAGAACGGAGAAGATGGTAGTATTATAAAGCTTCGCTTGCGTGATGCCGAAGAAGACGGCACACTGGAGCATGTGGCGGTGGTCTATGATCGTGAAAATGACGACCTAATCCCCGACTTATCTTTGCGAGGTACTCGCGTGGTGAACTTCGACAACCTGCTGAAATATGACCTCCTGCCGATAGCCGAGACCATCAGCTTCCTATTGCGCATCTTCCGCGATGCCATGGGCTCGCCTGTTGAGATGGAATATGCCATCGACCTCGACGCTGGCGAGCGTGGCGTGCCCACCTTCTATATTCTGCAAATCAAACCGCTCATCCGCAACGACCAGCAGTTGCACATTGAGCTTGGCAAGCATGATGCTGAAAGCTGTCTGATGTATGCCAAGAATGGCATGGGACATGGGCAACTAGAGGGGATT
>JBKECD010000171.1:0-57957 GCA_047974225.1 Mangrovibacterium sp. | reverse complement strand
TGACAGGAAAAGCAAATGTCAATATCACTTTGGGTTCTTATGTCTTGAAAGAAGAGGTTTCAAGTGCTAGCAACGGACTTGCAGCAAGTGCAAGCTTCAAATCAGGCGACAAAACCCTTTTGTCAGCTGAGGCTGATTTAGCGGTTGAAGTGTCTTGGGAAAGCATTGACGAGGAAGATTACTCTTCAATGGGCGAGGGCAACGTGTCGGTAAGTCTGAATGACGATATCGCCATGGTGGGCTATGCTGATATTAGCAAAATCTTCGACATTGTGGAGAAATATGAAATATTGTATGATGAAGCACGTGCTGATATTGATGCTTTGGAGGAAGATCAAAACTCTTTGTATAAAGAATATTGGGGCGATTATTATGGAGATCCTAGCGGTAAGGTCTATGCTGGAGGAGAATATGATGAAACTGTTGCTAATGAATATTTCAGCAAGTCTGATGAATTGTGGGAGAACTATGATGAATTGTGGGACACTTACGAACAAGATTCCGCAGAACTAGAAAACGCCGAGAACAACGAAATTGCGGAGCAAGTTAAGCTGGTTTTAGTTTCTCGCAAAGACCAAAAGAAATTGGCTGATGTGAAACTGGTTTCGGAAGTTGAGCAAGACGAATGGGATACCTACGTAACAGAAAGCATTGTATTTGTCTTTGCTGATGGCGTAGAAGTGGAGGCAGAAACGTATTTCGGCGAAGGATTTGACACGCTGATTGAAGCTTTTGAAGACTTTATCAAGAAGTTTGATTTGTAAGCAATAAGCTTTAAGCAATAAGCCGTAGGCTAAAAGCGCAGTTTGTGCTTTTGCCTACGGCTTTTTTTTCGATAAAGAGTCGTTATTTGGGGACAGGGGATATTTTGGGCTAAGTTTAAATAAAGCCGCAGCGTGGTGATATCTTTGTAGAATCAAAATCTGTACCCACCCAATAGCCCCGCTAGGGGTTCTGTTGCAAATTGAAAGGATGAAATTGGTAAATATTACTTTTCAGACCCCTCTTGTAACGAGTTTTTTTTTGATATTACTAAAAAAATAAACAACTTATATTTGTATATTGTAAAAATAGCTGTATATTTGCGGTATTATTTACGATGAACAATAGTTATGTTGCTATGAAAAAAATAATTCAACCACATACCGACCTTCCGACTTACTTCGGATATCTCGACCCACAGGTGCTTGAGCAACATGCTTATTCCCCAATTGCAGCCGATGGTTTTCAGCAAGACACTAGCTATGGCTGAAGAGCTGAAAGCCTAGAACTTCCCCTAGATTATATTCCCGAAAACAGCTGTGCGAGCTATTTTAATTATAGTTCAACACAAGAACTAGCAGAAAGCGCACAGGCTACATATTCTAAGTGTGGACTAAACACAATTTATGCTCAGAAACTCGAAAAGGAAGTAAAAGTATATACTTTTTGGTCGAATAAACTTAGAAATGAGCAACATAGCTACTCGATTTACTCACCTTGGAGCAAATCTGAGCAGATCGAATACTCGATTTACTCACCTTGGAGTAAATCTGAGCAGATCGAATACTTTTTCTATTCACATTGGGATTTTTTACCTCTGATAAGACAGGCTAAGCGATTTATTTTAAGTCAATTCTGCCTAGTAGGCTTTGTTCAGAGCCTATTGAAGAGGCATTTTGGACTGCTATTATTCAATCATAGCGCAGATGGTAGAAAATCCAAGTATCGGGTGTTTATTCAAAGCCCCGATTATGACGCTCCCAACCTTCGACCTTTCTGTAGAAGTCCCGGACAAGGGATTTCAATGCCCTTACACTAGTCGGGCATAATATTCATACAGAGATAGATAGCGCCAAATAGTTGTTTGGAGCTAAAGGTCGTCGTGAGCTACCTGCATGGTTGCAAAAGCTTGCACTAATAATTTTCAAGAATATGAATAATTACAATAAAATTAGTAGTAATATCAGAGTTGCTGCCCTTAATGGTTTGGCAGCAGGTATTCCGCAAAGACATGTGGAAGCCAATTTATCGGAAGATTCTCAAACAAATGAGATAGTTAATAACATCGCAACCACCTCTCAGCTACTGGCTGAGGCATTGGATGAAGACGCCCTATTGTCGCCACTCGATGCAGCGAATAAAAAAAGGCTCCAAGCCAATGAAGGTCTTTATGAGTTGTTGAAAGGCTATATGAAGCTGACGGCATCGTCGCAAAATTCGCTAGTGGGAAATGTGTTTTCAATTGTGAGTAAATATCGTTCACTCCTTGCGAAAACAAAGGGATACAATGCGATAACCGGGCACATCAATTCCATGATAATTGAATTGGAAGAGCCCACAATCCTGAGCCGTCTCGATGCAGCTCTCTATGCTAAGGGTGAATATCTAGCACTGAAACAGGCAAATCAAGATTTCATTGATGCGCAAGCAGATTACAACTCGGAATCGGCAGAAAGGAAAAAGCGAGCCAATGCAAGCAAGCTGAAGAAGCAGTTGTTGAATATGATTAACAATCAGTTGGTTTGCTTTCTGAATGCTCAAGAGAATTTGGGAAACACAAGCTATACTGCTTTTGCAGACTCGGTAGCTGAAACAATCAACAAAGAGAACTTGAGCATCAAAATCAATCGTGAAAAAAGACGATTGAAGCGAGAGGAAGCAGCGGCAGCAGCTAAAGCGGCTGAATAGGAAGTCTAAGTATTTTGAATTCTGAGGATGCCTCTAAGCGCTTTTGGTTTCACACTAAAAGCGTGAGGGGCATCCTCTCTTTTTTTGAGTCGCATGCAGCCCGAAAAATGCCGATGCACCAAAAAAAGATTATCTTTGCAGCCATGCAGCAGATTATAGATTTTTATTATAAGCATATTTATGCCGTGATTGGGACTTTGCTTTTTCACATATTCCTTTTCGTGGCGATGCTCGTCTATGCCGTGCCCGAGCGGCAGACCTATGTTGAGCCTGAAATGCTTATCGACATGGAGCTGCTCGAAAAAGTGCTGATGCAGCAAGAGCAGCAGGAAGTGCAGGAGGCACAAGCATTGTCGGCAAGCCCATCGGCGAGCACCAATCGAGCTTCGAGAGTGGGGAAGAAGTCGGACGCAAAGCAAGTGGCTCAGGCGAAAGACCCTTTTTTTGATGAGGCTTTTGCGCGCGAAATGGCGGAGGCTCGTGCGCTAGCTGCCGATGTGAGCAGTCAGCTCGATAAGAAAACGAAGGCGCAAGAAGAATATGCGATGCCTGAGGAAAATACCGATGGCATGAATCCTGAGGATATATCAAATAATATTTATTCGGGCGAGAGTAATATCTACTATGAGCTGGGCAATCGCTACCATCGCCGATTGCCAATTCCTGTTTATTTGGCGAAAGGAGGTGGGCGAGTGGTGGTGAATATTTGGGTGAATAATTCGGGCAAGGTGGTGAAAGCCGAAATTAAAAGCGTGGAAAATGCGCACGACCCTATGCTTGCCGATTATGCGCTGCAAGCAGCTCAACGCACTCGGTTTAATGCCGATGATGCAGCGCCTAATCCTCAGCAGGGGTATATCAGCTATTTATTTGTGGCGCAATAGCGCCTAGCTCCTGTATTCCAAGATAATATCACGAAAAAGTCGATTGATTTTATAGGCTTCCTCGAAGGCTCGCAGGCTTTTTTCCATAAACTCGCCACTGAGCAGTTCGCTATCGGAAAGAGGGTGAAAAAAATCAAATGATTTATAGCGAAGCAAGTCGATATATTGGTGCTCCTTGTCAAATCCTTTGGGCGCTGTTTTGAGTTTTTCGCCCACCATCTCGGGGAAATATTTCTTAAATTCTGGCTCGTTGATAATCTCCAGAAATTCATCGCCATTGCTAGCTATTTCTTGACGAACCGCCTGCAAGATATCTTTGTCGGGGCAGTGCAATCCGCCTGCCACAAAGGATGCCCCTGTTTGAATATGCAAATAATATCCGGGGAAGATGCTCTTCCGACCATCAGGAGCGATGTAAGAGCCAAAGTGGTTTTTATAAGGGCGCTTGTCATGCGAAAAACGCACATCACGATAGATGCGGAAAATGCAATCTTTGGGCTGAACATAGGCAATGCTTGAGTCGAATTGCTTAACTTCATTGATGAGCATTTCAGTGATTAGTCCAAGTTGTTGCTGGGCTTGCGTGTATTGGCTTTTGTTTGTCTGAAACCATTCACGGTTGTTGTTTTGCTCTAGTTTGGCGAGGAAGTTTAAGATGTTTTTCATGCGATTATCGGATAAAAAAACATCCCCTTTCATCTCCCGCTGAGGGAGCATGAAAGGGAATGTGGGTGAGATTAATTATTGAAAAATTTCTGACGGTGTTTGTCGGCTAGTTTCAATAGATTGGACACAATTTCAGGATTGCTTTCCGCCACATTGGTTGTTTCGTAAGGGTCGCCGACCATGTCAAACAAGGAAAGCTCGATTTCCGTTTGGCGATATTTGCCGGGCAAACCGCCTTTGCCAGTTATTTCAGTCATAGTGCGATAGCCATGTGGGAAATGGAGTTTCCATTTTCCATCGGGGCTCATGATGGCTTGAAATTCTTTGTCGGTGGTAAATGCGTAATACTCATGAGGGTTCACTGCATTGGCTTTGCCCGAGATGATATCCCACACGTTTTGTCCGTCGATTTCACTTTCAGGAAGTGGCACATTGGTGAGATGGCAAAGTGTCGGCATCAAGTCGATAGTCATGATAGCTTGCGTCGATTCTTTGTTTCCAGCGAGCTTGGCAGGATATTTGATGATGGTTGCCGAGCGAGTTCCGCCGTCGAAAGACGTTCCTTTAGCTTCGCGGAATGGGGTAGTGCCTGCATGGTCGCCATAGGCAATCCAAGGACCATTATCGGAGGTGAATATCACGATGGTGTTATCTTCAAGTCCGTTATCTTTGAGGGCTTTAGTGATTTCGCCCACCGACCAGTCGAGTTCGGTAATCACATCGCCCAACAGTCCGGCGCCTGATTTTCCTTCAAACTCAGGGCTGCAAAACAAAGGCACGTGAGGCATTGAGTGAGGCACGTATAAGAAGAAAGGTTCGTCTTTATGGCGATTGATGAAATCAACGGCATGCTTGGTGTAGGTCTGAGTGAGATATCTTTGGTCGAGCGAATCTACGCTTTCAATGACCACCTGCCCATTTTCCCAGAATTGCAAAGGAAAACGCCCCCAATATTCAGGGCTTTCGGGGTGGTGTTTCCACATGTCGTTGGAATACATCAGACCGCAAGTTTCCTCAAAACCACGGTTGTGAGGTCGAGTTTCATCTTGGTCGCCGATGTGCCATTTGCCGAAAAATCCTGTTTTGTATCCCGCAGCTTTAAAGACTTCGCCCATGGTGGGGAATTGTGGGTCGAGCCCTCGCTCGTTAGGACCATGAGCGCTGAACACTTTAGTTCTTCCGGGATAGCATCCCGACATAAGCGCAGCTCTCGAAGCCGAGCAAACCGCCTGAGGCACATAGAAATTTTTCATCGACACACCTTCTTTTGCCAGTTGATCCACATTGGGCGTTTGCACGAAGAAGTCCCCAAAAGGAGAAAAGTCGTTGTAGGCAGAATCGTCGAGGAAAATAATCACCACGTTGGGTTGTTTTTCTTCTTTTTGTTGCGAGCATGAGCTGAATGAGAAAGTCATGCCGATGAGGGCGATTACGGCAAGTAATCTAGCTCCTCCAGTTTTTACTGATTTCATGATGTTATATGAGTTTTATTTATTGAATCTAATCTCGAATATCGCTATAATTTGCGAGTGCCTTTGCGAGCATTTTGTAGGCTCGGCTTTCGTCTTTGCTTAGTTTTTTGATGTCTAATGGATGCTTCTCTAGTAGGTCGTCTTTCACGCAGAAAAATTCGCCTGTGGTGTAGAGTTTATATTCGTGATTGCGGGCAAACTCTTTGAGTTTGTCGGTTTTGCCATCGCGCGAAAACCAGCAATATGACCATTTTCGGGCATTTCCTTTCTTCCCTTCCAGCTGAGGGAGGAAGCTGATTCCATCAAGCTGTTTGCTGGAAGTTTTGATTTGAGCGGCTTGGCAAATAGTAGCGAAAAAATCGCTGAAATCAATCAAGTCAAAGCATTCGCTATTAGCTTCGATTTTTTTATTCCATCGAGCCACTAGCGGCACATGTGTGCCATTGTCGGTGGTGAAGCTTTTCCCTCCGGGATATTCCTTTCCTCTGAGCATCGAAACGACTGGTTGATCGGTGCCATTGTCGCCAGTGAAAATAATCAGCGTATTGTCGCCAAGTCCCAATTCATCTATTTTCGACACGATTTTCCCCACCATCTTATCCATATACGCCACCATGTCGGGATAATATTTAGGTTCTCCTTTATAGTCCAATGAGCCTTTGCTCGTAGGATCCCAATCCTTAGAATCGGGAGTCGGCACAAAAGGGCAGTGAGTGAGTAGCATCGGATAGTAGGCGAAAAAAGCTTGCTCTTTATTTTCTTCGATGAAATCGCAGAGGAAGTCGCTCACCAAGTCAGGACCAAATTCTCCATTGGAGTATTGTTTCATTTTGCCATTTATCTCCAATAGTGGATTTGAAAAGCGAGTGTCATGACCTTCCTCATCGGTTCTGCCGCCAGCTTGCTGCCAAAGGCATGATTGCTCGAATCCGAAATATTGGGGCGAGTCGTTTTCTGTTCCTAATTGCCATTTTCCTGCAATGACGGTTTTGTATCCTGCATTTTGGAAGAGCTGACCAAAGCTAATTTCATCACGGTTGAGCGTGCCAAATTGAGTGTAATTCCGCACATTATATCTTCCCGTCATGATTTGCACCCGCGAGGGAGTGCAAAGTGGCTGCGAATGGCAGTTTTCAAATCGCATGCCTTGAGCGGCGAGCTTGTCAATAAAGGGAGTCTGATAGGACGTTCCGCCATTGGCGCCGATGCATTCAAAGCCTAAATCGTCGGCGAGTATTAGCACCACATTAGGGCGTTGGTCTTGCGCTTTTAGGGTGATACTATATAATAATAGTAGGGTGGTGGTTAGCAGTTTTATTTTTTGCATTTTATTTCGAAGGGTAAAATTGAATGATGCAAATGTAATTAACTTTGGGAAGTTCTGCAAGTGAGTTTCAAAAGACTTGTTTCAGCATTGTTTTCACAACACGCCCACCGCTTGCAACAGCAAAACTAGCACAATGGTGCTGAGCGCCGACAGTCCGATTGCCAGACCGCTCATTGCTCCTTCTGTTTCGCCCATTTCCATGGCTTTGGCAGTGCCCAAAGCATGTGCGCTTGTGCCAATGCCAACACCTCTTGCCACAGGATTGCTTATCTTCAGCAGGCGCATCACCCAAGGGGCAATGGCTGCACCGAGCACCCCTGTAATCACCACCGATAAAATCGAAATTCCAACGCTTGCGTCGAGCATCTCGCTGGTACTGATGGCAATGGGCGTAGTTACGGAGTGGGGGATGAGTGAATGGTATAGTATATCTGATAAACCCAATAATCGACTAAAGCAAAGCACCGACAAAAACGAAGCGATTACTCCCGAGAGTATCCCCCCGATTATCGCCACGCGATATTTCACCAACAGCTTGCGCTGCCGATAGAGGGGCAATGCCAAGATGACGGTGATGGGGGAGAGAAATAAGTTGATGATGTCGGCTCCCTGCTTAAATTCTGCATAGGGAATGTCGGCAAGCAAGAGGAATGCGATGATGATGCTGGCTGAAAATAAGAGTGGGTTAAACCATCCCCAATTCATCTTGGTGCGAATCCAAATGGCTATGTAATAGAGTAGCAAGCAAAGGAAAAGCCCAAACAACGGGCTGTTTGTAATCATCGTGTTTTGTTTTTAGGGTTCGACAATGCTTGCGCCACCCAAGCAGCCACACACATCACTAGGATGGTGGAGCTCACAATGAGCACAAATGATTGCAGGTAGAATCCTTGCAGCAAGGTGTAGGAACTCATCACGCTCACACAAGCTGGAATGAAGAAAAAGCTCATGTGCTGCAACATGAAATCTGCCGTTTCTTTGATGTCTTTTTCCTTCACAATGCCTGTGAGTAAAAAGATGAGCAGCAAAATCATGCCCACAATGCTTCCGGGAATTGGCAAGTGAAAGGTGGAACTCAGAAAATCACCCAAAAGACTGATGCCAATAATAATGGCTAGTTGCTGGAATATTTTCATTAGTAAGTAATCGGTCTGACATCAATGACAAACATGCCCGCTTTGCGGGCGGCTTCCATGCCTAGTTCCCCATCTTCGAGCACTTCGCATTTCGAAGGGTGAATGCCCAGCTGCTCGGCGCAACGCAAGAATGTTTCGGGGTGTGGCTTATGATTTTTGACATCCGAGGCGGTTATGATTGCATCGAAGCAATCATAGATGCCGAGTTGCTTTAATTGTAATTCAGCACTACGTCGATTAGCTCCAGTGCCCACTGCTAGGGGGATTTTACCATAAAAGCTCAGCATGAAATCCACCACTGCCTGATGCGGTTTCACCAGATGGCAATTATCCCAGAAAAGCTCTTGCTTCATGCTCACAAGTTCTTCGACCGACACCACATCCGAGTGATTGTCGGCGAGCACTCGCTCAGCAAAATCCCTTGTTGGTCGCCCCGTAAGTTTAGCGATTAGGTCGGCATCGAAATGAAAATTATAGCGTGCACACACTTGTTCCCAAGTGGAAATATGAATAGGCAAAGAGTCGGAAAGAGTGCCATCCATGTCGAATATCAAAGCCTCGGCTTTGGGGTGTTTTTTAAGAATCATGTTTTTCCTTAGATATTGATTTGCGCTAAGGGGACTTTTTTTAATCGCCCGACGCTTCTCCTTTTCCACAAAGATAGCAAGAGCTATTTGTTGAGCAGGGGAGGACGAAATTTATTAGCCAATAAGTAATGTTGAGCTAAGGTATCTCCTTAATTCAACGGACAAAAAAAGAGGATATTCATTAATGAATATCCTCTCTGCAAGGGTGGTGCCACCTGGATTTGAACCAGGGACACATGGATTTTCAGTCCATTGCTCTACCAACTGAGCTATGGCACCAATGCCATTTTCCGCATTTCAGCAATAGTCTTGCCTCAATTGCGATGCAAAAGTAGTGATTATTTTCTAATCTCCAAATATTACCTGACTTTTTTTGCAGATAAATTGTTTTTGCGTCGCTGCGGAATGATGGATTATTTTTCTGCCAAATATCTTTCGGCATCAATTGCAGCCATGCAGCCTGAGCCAGCAGCGGTAACAGCTTGGCGATATTGCGTGTCTTGCACATCGCCACAAGCAAACACGCCTGCGATGTTCGTTTTCGAAGATTTGCCAATCGTTTTGATATAGCCCACCTCGTCGGTGTCGATGAAATCTTTCACAAAACCTGAGTTTGGCGTATGCCCGATAGCTAAGAAAAAGCCATCAATAGCAATTTTCACTTCTTCTTCGCCTGCTTCACCGAGGTTTTTCACCAATGTAGCACCTTCCACCACGCCATTTCCTGTCAATCCTTTTGTCTGATGCTTCCAAAGCACTTCGATATTTTCAGTCGATTGCACACGCTCTGCCATCACTTTGGAAGCTCGAAGCTCGTCGCGACGCACTATTAAATATACTTTTCGGCACAAGCCTGCCAAATAAATTGCTTCCTCGCAAGCGGTGTCGCCACCACCCACAACTGCCACATCTTTGCCACGATAGAAAAATCCATCGCAAGTGGCACATGCCGACACGCCGCTGCCCGCATATTTTTTCTCATCGGGCAAGCCGAGATATTTTGCTGTGGCGCCTGTGGCGATAATGACTGCTTCGGCTTCGATGCACTTTTCGCCATCAATCCACACTTTATGCACATCGCCCGAGAAATCAACTTTATCAGCCACTCCAAAGCGAATGTCAGCACCAAATCGCTGCGCTTGATACTGCAAATCCTCCATCAAAGCAGGACCCGTGATGCCATCACGATAGCCGGGGAAGTTTTCAACCTCGGTAGTCGTGGTGAGCTGTCCGCCCATCTGCAAACCGGTGTATAGGATTGGATTAAGATTAGCTCTTGAAGCATAAATAGCTGCGGTGTATCCCGCAGGTCCTGACCCGATAATCAGGCATCTTGTTTTTTCTGTGTTATTGCTCATGGTTTGAATAATTTTGCCCAAAGATAGAAATTTCTGAGAAAACGCCTCTGATTAGCGCAATAAACACGCTGTTTTTTTTTCAAAACATCTCTGATTGGCGCTGGTAGGGGGCACTAGTAAAGAAGCATGCAAAATGAATTTTACACGGAGATCTTTGGCAATTTGAGCCATTGCAAACGCACAATGGATCATATTCGCCACAATTTGAGCAATTGCAAACGCACAATGACTCATATTCTCCACAATTTAAGCCATTGCAGACTCACAATGGCTCAGATTCTCCACAATTTGAGCCATTGCAGACTCACAATGGCTCAGATTCTCCACAATTTGAGCCATTGCAAGCGCACAATGGCTCAGATTCTCCACAATTTGAGCAATTGCAAACGCACAATAGCTTTCCTACAATGTAAACTTTAAATTAAATGCACGCAGACTATTATTATTGTAGTGTCAAAGTTCTATCTTTGCGGCTCAAAATATTTACACCACGTTCTTACGAAATGATAAACCGAAGAATCATCCGAACCAAAGTGCTGCAAGTGCTCTATGCGCATTATTGCACTCCCGACAGCTCGATTAATAAAAGCGAAAAAGAATTGTTTTTCAGCTTTCAAAAAAGCTTTGATTTGTATCATCACATCATGCAATTGCCGATTGACATTGCCAATCATGCTGTCGAGATCATCGAACGAAGAAAAAGCAAACATTTTCCCACCGAGGAAGATTTAAATCCTAACCTTCGTTTTATCAACAATCGCCTCGTCTCAATGCTTCGCCAAAACTCAGATTTAGCGAAGCAGCTCGAAGAATCGAAGCTAAGCTGGCGAGAACATCCTGAGTTGATTTCTTCGTTCTACAAACAACTAGAAGCTAGTCAGTTCTATAATCTCTATATGACGAAAGAGAAAGCCACCTTTGCCGATGATTGCAAAGTGGTGGAACGATTATTCACCGATATTATCTTGCCCTCAGAGGATTTGGAAGATGTTTTAGAGGAGCAAAGCGTCTATTGGAATGACGATTTGAGCTTTGTGGGCAGCATGGTCATTCGCACCTTTGATAAAAACTTTAGCGAAAAAAGCAATGCCAACACTTCGCTAATGCCAATGTTTAAGGATGAAGAGGACAAGAAATTTGCAACCGACCTTTATCGCCGAGTGGTGAAAAACCACGAAGAACTGAAGAAAATAGTGCAGCAATACACTAAGAATTGGGATGTTGAGCGTCTGGCTCTGCTTGATCGCCTCGCCCTAGAAATGGCTATTTGTGAGTTCTTATACTTTCCCTCGGTGCCCACCAAAGTAACGCTCAACGAATATATCGACCTCACAAAATATTATAGCACGCAAAAAAGTAAGACCTTTATTAATGGTGTGCTCGACAATATCTTGAAGACAATGAAAAAGTCGGGCGAGATTAAAAAAACTGGGCGGGGACTAATTGGTGAAAATGAGTAGGTTTCCGACGAAATACCTTTTAGCTATCCTTCTGCTTCCACTATGGTCGGCTTGCGGAAATCTTTCGCGCAAAGATACAAAAGAACAGAAAATAGTTAATAATGGTCAAGCGAAAGTGGAGTTTGCAAAGGATTTTCATAATTTTGGCGAGCTTGAAGCCCGCGAACAAATAAGCTATAGCTTCAAATTCCATAACCTCGGAGATGGAATACTGCGAATTGATAGCATTCAGAATGATTGTGCTTGCATGAAAATAACTTTCCCTCAGGAAGATATCATGCCCCAAGACTTTAGCTATGTTGATGTGCTTTTCAATCCCGCAGGCGAATATGGCAGAGTCTTTAAGCAAATCAAGGTGTTTTGCAATGCCCAGACCGAGCCTGTTGAGCTCACCCTTGTGGCTGACGTGAGCAACCCTATGTTTGACAAATTATAAATTTAAAACTATAAAAATGAATTATTTATTACAAGCTGAATCAGCTACTGGCAATCCAATCATGTCGTTCCTACCGATGATTCTTATCATCGTCGTGTTTTATTTCTTCATGATTCGCCCCCAAATGAAAAGACAAAAAGAATTGCGCTCATTTCGCGAAGCACTCAAAAAGGGCGATAAAGTGGTAACCACAGGTGGAATTTATGGCACGGTGGCTGGAATCAAAGACAATGTAATCGCATTGACAATCGCTAGCGGAGTGGAAATCAATGTTGATAAAGCTGCTGTAATCAAGGATATGACTGATGCGCAACCACAACGTTAGTTGAGAATGGCGAGCACCATTTAAACTTTAAAAAAGGGCAGACGAATGAATAGTCTGTCCTTTTTTTTTGTATTTTTGCTGGGCGAGAAGCATAGCGATTTCGCATATTTATATTTAAACCGATGAAAACCAAGTTTCAGAGAATATTAACTATACGAACCCGCAAGCTCTTGCGAGGCGATAATAAAAACATTATCTCTTTCGCTGTTTGCGTGTTTATTGCCACCTCACTTTGGTTTCTCAATGCGTTGAATAAAGAATATTCAATCGAGCTGTCCTATCCAATCAAATACACCAACCTTCCGAAGGATAAATTCCTCACCAACACACCGCCCGCCCATTTCATCTTACAGGTAAATGCTGGAGGTTTTTCCATCCTGCGCCACAAAATGAGCATGTCTTTCACCCCCCTCGTGCTCAATTATGAAACGCTTATTTCAGAAAAACATCGCACGGATTCAACCCTGTATTTTAGCATTCAGACAAAAGAGCTCGAAAATAAAATCGCCAATCAAGTCAGCTCGGAACTCAAAGTCCAAAGCATATCTCCTTATTCGATTGATTTTATGTTCGACCAGCTCAAAAAGAAACGAATGCCCATTGAGCCTAATGTGAGCTTCGTTCTTGCAAAACAACATTTCATCAGTAACGCCATTTCATTCACTCCCGACTCTATTGATGTCTATGGACCTAGCTCAATCATCGACACGATGAAAGCGGTCTATACCGAAAAACATCACTACGACAAGCTCAATCAGCCCGTCCGCCGAAATGTTTCAATTGCGCAAGTGAAAAATCTGCAATATTCCCACAAAAGAGTTGTCATGGAAGTACCTGTCGAAGAATATACAGAGCAAACACTCAGTGTGCCAATTCAAATTACGAATGCTCCTGAAGACTTGAAAATTAAGTTGTTTCCCGACAGAGTGAGCGTGAAATTCATGGTGAGCCTAAGCAATTATGGAAACCTGTCGGCAAGAGAATTTAAAGTCATTGCCGACTATCGTCAGGCTGAAAGCAATGGCGATGTTTTAAAAACAGAACTTTTTTATTCGCCCGACTATATATATAGTATCTCCATGACGCCAAGTCGTGTGGAATACCTCATCGTTAATTCCCCCAAACATGATTAAACTAGGAGTAACAGGCGGAATAGGTTCGGGAAAATCAACCATCTGCAAAATCTTTGCTTCACTCGGAATACCTATCTACGAGGCTGATAATCGAGCGAAACAAGTGATGGATAATTCCGCAAGCATTCGCCAAAAGCTCATCGACACCTTTGGTGCAGACATTTATAGCAGCACGGATGTTCTCGACCGCAAAAAGCTGGCGAGCACTGTCTTTAGCTCTCCCGAACGGCTTCAACAACTCAATAACATCGTGCACCCCGAGGTGCGAAAAGATTTTCTCCTTTGGACCGAACAGCAAACACATGCGCCCTATGTGATTCAAGAAGCAGCCATTTTATTTGAAAGTGGGCTGAATTTAATCATGGACAAATCGCTCACCGTGAATGCCCCTATTGAGGAGCGAATCACTCGGGTGATGAAACGTGATTGCGCAACGAAACAACAAGTCTTAGACCGAATAAATAATCAAATGACTGACGATCAACGACTCGCTTTAGCCGACTTTGCCATCAGCAATAGCGCAAGCGATATTGTCAGTACTCAAGTATTTAAAATTGACCAAATATTACGACATGGGTAGATACACTAAATGGATTACTGGCGGATTAGGTTGGGTTTTTCTCGGACCAATTGGCGGCATTGTGGGATACTTAATCGGCGATTGGCTCGATGGAAGTAGCAACACTAAAAAATACAACCACGAAGATGCCTACTATAATCAATCCTCGCAAAGAGAACGACGAACAACAGCAGGCGATTATGTCATCAGCCTTATGGTGCTCGTGGCAGCAGTGCTGAAAGCCGATGGCAAGGTGCTGAAATCAGAACTCGACTATGTGAAGGATTTTCTCAAACGCTCGTGGGGCGTTTCAGCTGCTCAAGAGGCCTTAATCTTGCTGCGCGACTTGCTCAACCAAAACATCCCCGTGGCTGATGTCTGCCGACAAATTGCAGCTAACACCGACAATGAAACTCGCCTGCAAATGCTGCATTTCCTCTTTGGAATTGCGACTGCCGATGGCGAAGTGGTGGATAGTGAATTGAAAATTATTGAACACATAGCCAAACACCTAGGCATTAATCAAGGTGATTATAATTCCATCAAATCCATGTTTGTGGCTGATGTCAATGCTGCCTACACCATTTTGGAAATCACCCCCGATGCCTCCGACGATGAAGTGAAGAAAGCTTATCGCAAGATGGCGGTGAAATATCATCCCGACAAGGTGAGTTATCTCGGCGAAGAGTTTCAAGCCGAAGCTAAAGAAAAATTCCAAAAGGTCAATGAAGCTTACGAGCAGATTAAGAAAGCTAGAAGTTAGAGTCCCTCCAACTCCCTAGTGGGGAGGGTGCTAGTTAGATAAATAAATGTTAGATTAATAACCCCTGAGCCTTTCCGCTCCTCCTTGGGAGAGCTGGAGGGGGCTTGAAATTATCATATGAAATACGAAAGAACAGTCTTCACCCTTGGCGAAGACACTCCTGAAACAAGAGAGATATTAATGGCATTTATTGCCGAACTGCCTTTTGAAAGCTTCACCGATGCCGACGATGCTCTCGAAGCCTATTCTCAACAAGGCACAGTGGTTGATGCTCACATTCAATCTATTGTGAGCCTATTGCCATTCCACGTGTCTTTTGTCATGGAAGATATGCCCGATGTGAATTGGAATGAAGAGTGGGAAAAAAACTACTTCGAGCCTTTGTTTATTGGAGATGACTGCCTCATTCGAGCGCCATTCCACAAGGAATATCCTGATGTGAAATATGAGATTATCATCAATCCCAATATGGCGTTTGGCACGGGTAACCACGAAACCACTTCGCTCATGGTGCAACACATCAACGATATGGACATGACCGACAAGTCGGTGCTCGACATGGGATGTGGCACTGGCATCTTGGGCATCTATGCTTCGCTGAAAGGCTGTGAAAATGTGCGTGCAATTGATATCGACGAATGGTCGTTTGAAAGCACCGAAGAAAATTGCAAGCTCAATAATATTTCCAACATCGTCCCTTTCGTGGGCGATGCTAGTCTGCTCACTGAAACTAACGCCTATGACGTGGTGCTTGCTAATATCCATAAAAACATCATCATCCGTGATTTGCCACAATATGTGGCAACACTCAAAGCCAAAGGCGTGGTGGTGTTGAGTGGTTTTTATGCCGAAGACCTCGAAGATGTTGTCGCTGCGGCAAATCAACTGGGGTTGAAAAAAGTGGAAGTAAAAGAAAAAAACAACTGGGTGGCAGTTTCTTTGAAAAACTAGACACTAAAAGAAAATAGGCTTATGGCAATTGAAAAGATAAAGCAACTCCGCGCGGAGCTCAACCGATATAATTACGAATACTACGTTTTATCGCAGCCCACTATTTCGGATTTTGATTTCGACATGAAGCTCAAAGAGCTGGAAATGCTCGAAGCAGAGCATCCCGAGCTTTTTGATGCCAATTCGCCCACGCAGCGCGTGGGCTCAGATATTAATCAGAGCTTTAAGCAAGAGAAGCACCGCTATCCCATGCTCTCACTTTCCAACACCTATTCGGAAGGTGAGCTTCGCGATTTCGACAATCGAGTGCGCAAATTGGTGCTCGAAGAGTTTGATTATGTCTGTGAACTCAAATATGACGGCACTTCGATCAGTTTGACCTATGAAGATGGCAAGCTTGCGCGAGCCATCACTCGGGGGGACGGTGTGCAAGGCGACGATGTAACACTCAACGCTCGCACCATTCGCAGTATTCCCTTGCAATTGCAAGGGAATTATCCCCAAAGCTTCGAGATTCGAGGAGAGGTGCTCCTGCCATTTGCGGTCTTTGATAAGCTCAATGCACAGCGAGAGGAAAACGGAGAGCAGCCATTTGCTAATCCTCGCAATGCCGCTTCGGGCACTCTCAAATTACAAAACTCACAAGAAGTAGCCAAGCGCGAGCTTGATGGCTACTTCTATCATCTTTTGGGTGAAGATGTGAATGGTATCGACCATTATGAAGGACTGCAATTGGCAAAGGCTTGGGGATTTAAAGTGTCTGACGACACGAAGAAATGCGCCAGCATTGATGAGGTGATTCAGTTTATTCAAAAGTGGGATAAGGAGCGGTTTAACCTTCCTGTGGCAACCGATGGGGTAGTGATTAAAGTCAATTCAAAGCGATTGCAAAACAACTTAGGCTTTACCGCTAAATCGCCCCGCTGGGCGGTGGCATATAAATTTAAAGCAGAGCGAGTGTCCACTCGCTTAGAGTCGGTGAGTTATCAGGTGGGGCGCACAGGCGCTGTTACGCCTGTGGCAAACCTCAGCCCTGTGCAGCTTGCAGGCACAGTGGTGAAGCGAGCATCGCTTCACAATGCCGATATCATAGAGAATTTCGACCTTCACTATAACGATATAGTCTTTGTGGAAAAAGGTGGCGAAATCATCCCCAAGATTGTGGATGTTGATGTGGCGCAGCGTGCCAGCGATGCGCAAAAGATTGCATTCATCGAGCTTTGCCCTGAATGCCAAGCGCCACTTATTCGTCAAGAGGGCGAAGCAGCTCATTATTGCCCCAACGACACGAGCTGTCCGCCACAAATCAAAGGGAAAATCGAACATTTCATCTCCCGCAAGGCGATGAATATCGACGGACTAGGGAGCGAAACTATCGACTTGCTATTCTCCAACGAACTTATCCACAACACCGCAGATTTATATCAACTCAATGCCGATCAGATCGCCGAACTCGAGCGCATGGGCGATAAATCCGCCCAACGCATCCTTTCGAGTCTCGACGAATCGAAGGCTGTGCCTTTCGAGCGAGTACTTTTTGCCCTCGGCATCCGCTATGTGGGTGAAACGGTAGCTAAGAAGCTTGTTCGCTCTCTCGGCAACATTGAAACTATCCGCGCAGCAAGTCTAGCTCAATTAATTGAGATAGATGAAATAGGGGAGCGCATAGCGCTCAGTGTGATCGAATATTTTCAGCAAGCTGAAAATATCTCATTGATTGAGCGTCTGCAAGCCGCAGGCTTGCAATTTGCCCAAAACGAAGACGAGCTTCGCAAGCGAAGCTCTAAGCTCGAAGGCTTGATCATTGTCATATCGGGCACTTTTGAAAAACATTCGCGCGATGAACTCAAAAAGATGATTGAGGACAATGGCGGCAAAAACTCAGGTTCGATTTCTAAAAACACGTCCTATCTATTGGCGGGAGCCAATATTGGTCCAGCAAAGCTGGAAAAAGTAGTAAAGCTCGGCATTCCGCAATTGTCGGAAGATGAGTTTCTCGCAATGATTTAAAAAAGCAATAAGCCCAAACCACACTATTGTGGTTTGGGCTTATTGCTTTTTTGTGGATGTTAGCTTACATTACAGCTTAACATCCAATCCATAGTCATTGCTGATGTCGAGCGGAGGCATTTCTCCATTTAGCGGCTTGAGATCTTTCACATACCAATCCATCCAAGCAAGCAAACGATAACAGAAGTCGATTCGTCCGACTTGTTTGCTATTGCCATGTCCTTCGCCGGGATATTGCACCAAGCGCACCGCAGGGTGCTGATTCACTTTCATGCGTCGATACAATTCATAGCTTTGTGTAGGGCTCACACGAGTGTCAGCAGCTCCTCCTGAAATCAGAGTCGCTGTTTTTGACTTGGCGGCATGATATATCGGACTCGCCTTTAAGCTTTGCTCCCAGCATTTTTCAAGTGTATGCCCTGTGTGGACTAATATTTCTTCGTAAGGAATATCGGTTGTGCCTTTTTTACTGATGACATTAGAGATGCCCACAAAGACACACGAAGCTTTGATATATTCGGTGTAGTAGGTTGAAAACCATGCTGAAGCATAGCCGCCATAAGAACCTCCAGCCATGCCTACTCGATTTCGATCAGCTCCTTTATTGTCGCAGAGGTAATCAATCGCGTCGGCAAGGTCGTCAAACTCTTTAGCTGCGGGGTCGCTATATCCTCGTTTTGAAAATGGGATACCATATCCAGTGCTCGACCCATAATTAATAAATGCCACCATATAGCCTTTGTTGGCAAAAACTTGTCCAGGTTGCGAATAATAGCTATTCCACTCGTTGGAATGATGCGATTCAGGACCTCCATGCACCAACATGATTAGCGGATACTTTTTACCTTCTTGATAACCCACAGGCTTAATGATGACACCTTCAATTTCTTGTCCGTCGCGAGCATTATATCTAATGACTTCTTGCTCACCTAGCGTCTTACTTTTCAATTCTGGGTTTACATCCGTGATGGCACAGAGTTCTTTCTTAGCATTCCAAAGGTAAAGATTGGCAGGATCAGAAGCCGAAGAACCATTCATCACGATAGTTTTAAAATCAGGAGTAAACAAGAGTGAAGAAAACACGAACTTTTCAGTTGCCGAATCGAGGATTAGCGAGTGTGTATTTTTCTTCAGGTTGTAGAGGTATAGTTTGTTTTCCACACCTTCGGCAGCTAAATACACAATTTCCTTGTCCGACTTATAAGCACACCACTCAATTTGCCCTGCATAGTCAGCAGGTGTATAGTTGGTGATTGTTTGACTCGCAATGTCAATGACATATCCTTGTGTGATAGCGCTATCGTATTTGTCAAGTGCGGCAGCATAAGTGATTTTGGTACCTTCGGGATTAAAATCATACACCCCAAACTTGCCTGTATTGTCGATAAGCATCACATCTTTAGCCTCATTTAGATTATAAACATGAAGCTTGCGAAACATATATTTTTCGTCAATCAATTTATTTTCAGACTTGGTAAATGCCAATTGTTCTCCTTTTTTATCCCAATTGAAATCCCACACATTCCCATCTGTATTCACTTGCAGAAGCTTTGTAGGTTGCTTGTTTTCATTCAGAGTTTGAATAAAAAGCTTGTCATTGATGATATTCTCCTCATAGAAAATAAAGTCATATCCTCGTTTGTCGAGTTCTTTTTGGCGTTCACTCTTGCCTTCGGTGGCAAGATAGGCGATAGCATTTCCTGCGGGACTCCAAGCATAGGAACTGACACCAGTGGGAGAATTGGTGAGTTGAATTTCTGAACCATCAAGCTGTTGCATGAATACCTGAGTTATTCCGTCAGCTCTTTTAAGGTAAGTCAGTAATTTTCCGTTGGGACTGAAAGTTGGGGCATATGCCTTGAGATCCTCCGAAAACAAAGACGAAGAAGTTTTTGTTTTCAAATCGAGGAGAAAATACTCGCTTTTGCTTCCTCCGGGCTTATCATTGGCGGTGCGAGGTGTGATTTCTCGATAAATTAATTGCGTGCCATCAGCAGAAAGGTCAGCACTTGCCACGCTTTTCAGCGCTAGCAAATCGGCGGCAGTAAACTCGTTTTGAGCAAAAAGGCTATTCACACAAAGGATTAATGCAATGCTTAGGAAAAGTTTTTTTGTCATGATTTTTAGTTATTAAGGTTGGTTATTAGGGGGAGAATCTAACAGTTCATTCACTTCAATTTTCAATTTAGGCAAATGTTTCGTTATGATTCCCCAAATGATAATATCATCTACGCTATCATAGGCATGAATGACCCAATTTCGTGCATCAACAATTTTGCGTGAATTTTCAATATTTATATGCTCATCTAATTTTAAAATTCGATTCATAGCTTCTCCGATAATTTCAATTTCTCTTTCTACAGCTCTGCGAAGAAGTTTATTTGTTGATACTCGAAGAAATTATGCTCATTCCCCACATATTCTTCAATTGATTCAATGGAGATTTTAATATCGTATAGATGCTTTTTTACTTCACTCCTCATAAATCAATTGCTTTGTTTTTTCAATGCTTTCAATAAAGTACGGATTAGAAAGCGTTTTTTCCATCACCAAATCAATTCGGCGATTAAATATCTTCCTCAAACGTTCGTGCAATTCAAAATAGTTATCGGTATATTGTTCTACATTGAGTTGGTCGGAAAAGGAAATTAAAAAATCGACATCGCTTTCTGGAGTAAAACGAGATGAAGTGATAGACCCAAAAACATGCATGCGTTTCACCCTAAGGCTTACACATAATTTTTGGAGCTGTTCTATTTTATTTCGAAGTATCTTTTGCATGAGGGTTAATGAGGCTTTGCGCTAGCTGTAAAGAAAACGCTTAATCTTCATGGTAGGTGTTTTTTCAAAAGGCACAGGCTGCAAAACGACCATCTGCAATCGAGAAAATTTGCTCACTTCTTCGTTGATGCTCTGCATGATATCCGCTAGAAGTTCATCTACTTTTCCATTCATGTCCTCTTTTAGCTGTGCATACATAGCTTCTATTTCCTCTAAATTCAGATGCACCATTGCCACCAATCGTCCTTTTTGCTGAAGCACCAATGATTCCAACACGAAATCTTTGCGATTGATTAAAGACTCGATTTCTTCGGGATAAATGTTTTCACCCGTTGCGCCGAGAATCATATTTTTAATCCGACCTTTAATATATAGCGTGTTTCTGTTGAATTTTCCCAAGTCGCCCGTTCTAAACCAGCCATCTTCGGTGAAAGCCTCTTTTGTCAGTTCGGGAGCTTTGTAATAGCCCTGCATGATATTGTTTCCACGCGCTTGAATTTCGCCTTCACCCGTTTTAGGGTCGGCATTAGCAATGCGAATATCCACGCCTGGCAAGGCAATCCCTGTTGATTTAAACTTCACATTTTTGCCCACAGCACCCGCTAAAAGCGGCGCTGTTTCGGTCAATCCATAGCCAATAGCTAAGGGAAACTTAGCATCAATCAAGAAGCGCTCTGTCTCATCGTCGAGCTTTGCACCTCCCACACCAAAGAATTTCAGCTTACCTCCAAAAGTTTCATATAATTTCTTGCCCGCAATCCGACTTAGCAAGATGCGAGTAGGGCGGAATTTATATAACGCCTTAGTGATAGCTTTGCTTCTAATAGTTTTCAGAATTTGCCCTTTGTAAATCTTCTCAATCACCAACGGCACTGATAGCATGATCGTTGGTTTTACTTCTTTTAAAGCTGGCAAAAGGATTTGTGGCGATGGGGCTTTGCTGAGATATTGCACCGAACTGCCATGTAGCAGCGGATAAATCATGCCGAGCGTGTTCTCGAAAGTGTGTGAAAGAGGTAATATCGAAAGAAAACGGTCGGTCTCATCAATTGGCTGAAAATTCATGCATTGATAGGCAGTCCACACGATATTTTTATGCGAAAGCATCACTCCTTTTGAAGTGCCTGTCGTGCCCGAAGTATAGATAATCGAGGCCAAATCTTCTTCTTCAATTTCCACCGCTCGATAGTCGGCAGCTGAGGCATTGGCAATCTCTTTCTTACCTTCGGGAGTGATTTCTTGCAAGCTTTCAACTGCAAACACCCGCAGACTCGGCAAAGCCTCGCGATCGACTTTCGCTGCCAATTGCTCCGAGACAAAAATGGCATCAACTTCGCCGTGTTTCAAGATGTTGGTTACTTCGTTTTTCGAGAAATCAGGAAGGATAGGAACAATCACTGCCCCAGTGAATGCAATCGAAAAGAAAGAAACGCCCCAGTTAGGCATGCTCGAACTAAAAATTGCGATCTTATTATTTTTATCGTATCCCCCAGCTTGCAATTGAGCTGCTAATCTTTCCACTTGCTGCTGAAGCTCTTGATACGTGTAACTCTTTTCGCCCACAAAGCCCAAAGAGGGGCGAGCGGGAAACTTAGCGAAGCTTGCATTAATAGCTTCGGGCAGAGTTAGTTTTTTTTCTTTAGTCATACAATATAATGTTTCAAGCAGAGAATCCTCCTCCGCTTTATTTCACAACAAAAATATCCAAATAGCTCCACTTCAGTCCATCTATTAACAAGAATTACGTGTTTTAGCTGAAAAAATTGATACTTAAATGCGTTTTTCAGCTTTAGTAAGACTGCTGAAAGCTTTTTTATTTTTCCCACGGACGTTCTTTGGCTGCATATTCCAATTGCTCATACCATGCTTTGCCATACTTTTCAATGAGTGGTTCACGGAGAAACTGATAGACAGGCAGTTTTTCTGCTCCGCCACAAATGCGTGCATCTTTGCAGATGTCCACCTGCTCATAATTCAGCGCATCAAATTTTGCATATTCAGTAATTCTAATCGGAAATAAATAACAGGAAATAGGTTTGCGAAAATCAATCTTTCCTTCTCGGAAAGCTTTCTCGATGCCGCATTTGGTGATGCCCTGCTCGTCGGTGTGCACATAAATACAAGCGTCATTGCTCATTAGTGGTGTTACTAAATCTCCATCGGAATCAATCATCGAAAAAATACCATTTTCCGCAATTTCCCGACCTTCTTCCGACATATTTTCTTGAAATTTTGGATACAACGCTTTTATCCTTATCGCTTCTTCTTTGGTGAGTGGTGCCCCCGAAGCTCCTTCTACACAGCAGGCGCCCTTACACTTTAGTAAATCACACAAAAAATGCTTATCGAGCACGTCGAAGCTCACAATTGTTTTTCCTATTTCTAGCATAATCTATTTTTTATCCCGCAAAGGTAATCTTTTTAAGCGGAATTATTTTAGTGTGTTGAAATGTTGGACACTTACTAATAGAATCTAAGTAAACAACGCTTCGCTCGCATTTTTCTGATGTTTTTCCTAACTTTTTTGAAAGGATTCAAGTGAATCCGACTAAAATTGCGAGCAATTTTGATAAGCGTCACTTATAGCTCTATCTTTGTATATTTGTATTTTTATAGAAAACAAATGAATCCGACAAAAATTGTTTGCAACTTTAGTAGGATTCATTTGTTTTCAGTCAAAATGCATCGCAACTTTGGTCAGAGTCATTTGTTTTCAATCAAAGTTGCAATACATTTTCGTCGAATTTATTTGAATCCTATGAAAATTGCAATGTATTCTTGGAAGCTGCTTTTTCTGATTGAAAAAACGAGTTCTACAAAGGTGTTGTTTTGAAGGAGTTGAGCGATGCACTTATCATATTGTCGTTTTGATTGACTTGATAATACAAAAAAAGGATGTCCGTTTTCACGAACATCCTTTTGCACGGGAGGAGAGACTCGAACTCCCGACACCTGGTTTTGGAGACCAGTGCTCTACCAACTGAGCTACACCCGTTTCTTAAATGCGATGCAAAGATAAGACGATATTTTACATTGACAAACTTTTTGTGGCAAAAAAGCAAGAAAAAGTTTTTGCCATTTGCAACAAGCTTTTTCTTGATAATTGGAAATTGATTGTATTTCAAAGCAAACACCCGAAATGGCATGCCATTTCGGGTGTTGATATTTACTGCAATTTGTGCATTACTTCATTTGTACACCTTGTTCTTTCGCCATTTTTTCCAATCGCTGCTGGAATTTTGACTTTTGCACGGGTTTCTTCTTATTAATCATGATTTGTGCACGAATTTTGTCTTCGTCAATTAGCTTGCGCACCAAGAACATTTGTCCGATGGTAATCAAGTTAGCCAAGAAATAATAGTAGCTCAAGCCCGCAGGGTAGCTATTCAAGATGAATAAGAACATGATTGGCATGATATACATCATTGTCTGCATGCCAGGCATGGCGTTGTTGGCTTGAGCTTGCGAGTTTAACTTGGTGGAAACAATCGTAGTGATGGTCATCAATAAGCAGAATAAGCTTACGTGGCTGCCATAAAATGGGATGTTGAATGGCAAGTCCAAAATCGAATCATAGGATGACAAATCATGTGCCCACAAGAAACTTTCTCCGCGCAACTCGATTGAAGTGGGGAAGAAGTAGAACATGGCAAACAAAATTGGCATCTGCAAAAGCATCGGCAGACAGCCACCCATCGGATTGACTCCAGCCTTTTTATAAAGGTTCATGGTTGCCTGTTGCTTCTCCATTGCTTTTTCTTGTCCTGCACCATATTTCTCATTGATTTTATCCACTTCAGGTTTCAAAGCACGCATTTTTGCTTGGCTCACATATGATTTATAGGTGAAAGGAAACAAAAGCAGCTTGATGAATACGGTCAGCAAGAGAATGATGACACCAAAGCTATCAATGTGATTTCGGAGGATATTAAATGTTGGAATCACCAAATAGCGGTTCACCCAGCGCAGAATCCACCATCCCAAATTGATCAACTGATCCATTTGGTTTTCATATTGGTTCAAGGTGTTGAAGTGGTTAGGACCAAAATAAATCTGCATGCCATAGTTTGAATCCTGATGCGGATTATATGGGATGGTTAGGTTGGCGGAGAAATGTCCCAAACGCTCATCGCTCGTTTCGTCATATTCATAAGCAACTGCTGCCGATGAAAAAGCTTCGGGAGCAATGATTGTCGAGTTGAAGAAAAGCTGCTTGAAGCTCACCCAATGCACTCTGGTGTTTAAATCTTCCGATGAAGATTTAGTTGCCGTTAAGCTTTCCACCTCTTTATCGTTGGCATAGCGATAATAAACGCTAGTGTATCGATCTTCTCCCAATTTTGATTTGCGTTCGAGTCGAGGAGCATCAAACGACCATTTAAAGTCGAGATAATCCACATTTTGCGCAATGATTGCATTCAACTGCGTGGTTTGCATGTTGAATCCGATCATGTAAGAGTTGTAGGGAAGGGTGTAAACAAACTTCAGCGTCTTTCCGTCTCCTGCATTCAGAGTCATGGTGAGTGCTTTAGTTTCGCCCGGATGTTCAGCATTAAATTCAATGTCCCCCTCTTTTCCTTTCTTCACTTCTGGACCTGCTACAACTGTTTTTTTATCGGTTGTCGAAGGAGTGAAGTAAAGCATGTCGGTTTGAATACTTCGATTTTGGGCAAAGAAATTCATGCCAAATTTACTCTTATCACCATCAAACAAAATGAGGGGTTTGCCATCATGAGTCTGATAGTTTTTAAGTTCCACCGAGTAGATTTTACCTCCTTTAGTGGAAAGCGTAATTTTAATTAGATTGTTTTCTAGTGTATAGAACTCTTCTTCGCCGATTGCTCCTGATGCGAAAGCTCCAAGTTTATCCATCGCTTTGATTGTGGCGATAGAATCCGAAACTATTGCATCTTCTTCTGCATTAGATTGGACAATTTGCTTAGACTCGACTTCTATTTTTTTGGCAAGTTCCACTTGCTGAATAGAATCTTGACGATGCTTGGCTGCTTCGAGTTCTTCTTGCGATGGTCGGGTGAAATAACTAAACCCAATCAGGATGGCAAAGATTAAAAGTAATCCAGTGATGGTATTTTTATCCATAGTATTTTTTTAGCTATTGGAAGCCTTCACAAAGGCAACAAATAGGGGGTGAGGATTTAAAACAGTACTGCTATATTCAGGGTGATATTGAGTGCCTACATACCATTTGTGATTGGGGATTTCCACCACTTCCACAAGGTTTGTATCGGGGTTTACACCTGTTGCTTTCATGCCTGCTTTTTCAAATTCTTCGAGATATTGATTGTTGAACTCATAGCGGTGGCGATGTCGCTCTTTGATTTGAGTTTTGCCATAAGCTTCATGGAGCTTAGAGCCTTTTTTTACGCTGCAAGCATATGCGCCAAGGCGCATGGTGCCTCCTTTTTCGGTGATGTTTTTTTGCTCATCCATGATGTCAATCACTGGATACGGTGTTTTTCCGTTCATCTCCACCGAGTCGGCATTTTCATAGCCCAACACATTGCGAGCAAACTCGATGACCGCAATCTGCATGCCTAGGCAGATGCCTAGCGTAGGGATATTGTTTTCACGCGTATATTTCGCAGCGGTGATTTTGCCGTCGATGCCTCGATGACCAAAACCGGGGGCGATGACTACTCCTTTCATGCCTGCCAATTGTTCTGCCACATTTTCATCAGTAACACCTTCCGAATGGATATAGTGAATGTGCACTTTTACTTCATTGACAGCGCCTGCATGACCGAGAGCTTCCACAATAGATTTATAAGCATCGGGAAGTTCGACATATTTACCCACTAGGGCGATATTGATTTCTTTTTTAGGATTGCGAAGCTTGGTCAGAAACTCATTCCATGCGCCCAAGATTGGTTCGTTTTTATAGGACAAGCCTAGTCGAGCCAACACAATCTGATCCATGTTTTGATTATACAACATGTTAGGCACATCGTAAATCGTATCTACATCAATGGATTGAATGACCGCTTCGTGGTTCACATTGCAAAACAATGCTACTTTCTTACGCAAGTCATCACTGAGATGATGCTCAGTGCGGAGCACTAAGATATCAGGCTGCACGCCATTTTCGAGCATCACTTTCACGGAGTGCTGTGTGGGTTTGGTTTTCAACTCGCCCGAAGCTGCCAAATAAGGCACTAGGGTGAGGTGAATCACCATGGCGTCATCGCCAAGTTCCCATTTCAATTGGCGCACTGACTCGATATAGGGCATCGACTCCATGTCGCCCACAGTGCCACCGATTTCGGTAATTACGATGTCGTATTTGCCTTTAGACCCTAGGATTTTCACTCGACGTTTGATTTCATCAGTGATGTGAGGGATAATTTGCACGGTCTTTCCGAGGAAGTCGCCACGACGCTCTTTGTTGATTACTTCTTGGTAGATTCTACCAGTGGTTACGTTGTTTGCTTGAGAAGTAGGCACGCCGAGGAAGCGTTCATAATGTCCCAAATCCAAGTCGGTCTCTGCACCGTCTTCAGTTACATAGCATTCGCCATGCTCATAGGGGTTTAGTGTCCCTGGATCAACATTTAAGTAAGGGTCGAGTTTCTGAATAGTTACTGAGAAACCTCTTGCTTGTAATAATTTGGCTAGCGATGCAGCCACAATTCCTTTTCCGAGCGATGATGTTACACCACCAGTCACGAAAATATACTTAGTATTTGCCAAAACAGCTTTGTTTTTGATGTTCTACATAAGTGCGCAAATATACGAATTAACTAAATATCTTATGCATTCTTTTGTGAAGAATGAAAAAATAAATGATTAATCCTCTCAAATAAAAGAGGGAGGAGCAAAAAAAAAACCGACCATCTGCACCATGCAGCTTTAGCTGATGGCGCAGATGGTCGGCAATACTTTTTTAATTCCCCTCCTTAATTCTTCAAATCTCTTAAAACTTTGAGGTTTTCTTGTTGAGCAGTCAAATCGAGCCTTGTTTGTTCGATTTTTCGTTTCACTTCTGCCACTAAAGGATTGCTAGAGTCAGAAAAGAAACTAATATTGTTTTCCAAGGTAATTAAATCTTTTTCGAGAAACTTAATTTTGGTCATTATTCGTTCGCGTTCTTGGCGGATTTTATCGAATGATTTCGAGTCGGAAAGCTCTTCAATTTTATTCCTAAAGTTGATCGTATTACGCTCCTTGGTGCTTATTTTTAGCTTGTCATAGCAGGCATTCAGTGATTTGCGAAATTTTCTGAAAAGCTCATCTTTTTGTTTGAATGGCACATGTCCGATTTCGCTCCATCGTTGCTGAAATGCTTTAAGGTCGATGAACGTTTGTTCCTCATTCTCCCCATATTGGTAAGCTTTGAGCTCTTCAATTAAATCTGACTTCTTTTTCAGATTTTCCATTTGCTCGGAATCGCTCGAAGAAGATTTCTGGGCTTTATTTTCAAAGAAGAAATCACAAGCTGCACGGAATCGCGACCAAACAGCATCGGTTTGTTTTCGAGGTGCTTGTCCGATTTTTTTCCATTGATTTTGAAGTTCAATGAGGGCATCTGTGGTTTTTTTCCAGTCTTCGCTATCTTGTAGGGCTTCGGCTTTCTCACACAACTCTTCTTTGAGTTGCAGGTTTTTACGTTGTTCTTCTTTTTGCTGGTTATAGAACTCTCGTCGTTTATCAAAGAAAGCATCACAGGCTGCGCAAAAACGGGTATAGATAACTGCGTTATCTTTTTTTGGCGTATATCCGATTTTTCGCCACTCCACTTGAATTTCCTTAACCTGCGCTACATATTCGTCCCATTGCTTGCGAGTCTCGATAATCGTTTCACATAAAGATTCGATTTTTTCGCACAAGGCTGTTTTTGACGCTAGGTTTTCGAGTTCTTCTTCTTTGCGTTTCATGTAAAATTCCTGATGCCTTCTATTGACAAAGGATGAGGCGGCTTTAAATCGCAACCATAATTGCTCACGTTCCTCGCGTGGCACAGGACCGATTTCGCGCCATTGCTCATGAAAGCTTTGCAAGTCGGCTCTCGCCTTATCCACATTCCCTTCTTCTGCCAGCGATTCCGCTTGAAGGCACAAGTCTTTTTTGGCATCAAGATTGCGCTGAAAATCCAAGTCGCGCAATTCGTTGTTGATATGGATAAAGTCGTAGAATTTTTCCACATTATGATGGTAACTATCCCAAAGGTCTTGCAGCGAGGCTTGCGGCACAGATCCGATTTCACGCCATTGCTTCTGAAGCTCATTAAATTCGTTGAACGTGTTGTTCATCGACTCTTCTTTTTCGATGAGCAACTTGATTTGTTCGATGACGGCATATTTTTGGGCAAGATTATCCTCTCGTTCCTGTTCCATTTTTTTCGCTTGCTCGGCACGCTGTTGGCGATAAATGCTCAGCAAGTCTTTGATATCTTTAGCATATGGAGCGTTGGAAGATTGAAAATCTTTGATATCTCCTTCTTCGGCTAAAAAAGCTGCACGCTCGGATTCTACTTGGGCATTATGCTTTATATAAAAAGCACTTCTTAAATGCTCCACTTCATGAGGGACTACATCTTTAGGGTCATTTTGGAGCAAATCGCGCAAGGCATTAATAATCTCTACTTCCGACAACTTGGAATAGTCGATGGGTTCTGATTTAACCTCATTGTTTTGATTTTCGGCGGACACATTTTCTTGTTCCTGTGTTGTCATTTCGTTGGTTGCTTGTTCTAGCGTCTCATTAGATTCCATATCTTATTAGGTAATTAAACACTACACGAGGGTAGTATAACATAGATTACAATTAAATTCAACAACGAAAGTAAAACTTTCAAATTTAATAGCAAGTATTAATCGCAATATAATTTAAAACTTAGGTAATTTTTATTTAGAACCACAGTCCAAGATTGGCCGAAAAGCTCGGACGGTTCTGATAGTTTGATACGCCTAGTGCAACATCTATCGGACCAATTGGTGTTTTGATGGCATATTTTAGTCCGCCGCCATACACTGCACGATTGGTGAGAAAAAGAATGTTTTCATGACCTTGTTGTAGGGTGTTGAATTGCAGGGTGAAAAAATGTGATTTCATCACCTTAAAGCGAAGACCTAGTGAAGCGATGCCCATGTAGTTTTCGGTGTAGGAAACAGGGGGCATGCCAAGGAATGGAAAGTGATAGGGGAGGTAGCGAGAATAAGATTCACCTCCCACAATAGTTCGCTTGATAGCGGGACATTCCTTGCTCAGTACAATTCTTCCATAGATATTAGCTTCTAGTGTCAGCCTATCATTGACTGGAATCCAGTTTTCAGAGCTTGCGGATAGGTATGATGAGAAATGACCTTCATCAAGATTATCAAAATCAAATGTAAGGTCGATGCTTGAATTTGACCCAGAAGAAGGGAAGTAGAAATCATCTAAGTTGTCGAGCGCAATATAGGCGCTAGCGCCTGTAAGGAGAAAACGCTCAAAGGTAGGTGTGTTTCCTTGAAAATATTCCTCCTGCAATGAAATACCCATTTTGCTGAAGTTAAATCGTTGTTCGAGATAGGTCTTTCCATAGGTGTAGAGCAAATCTGATTTAACTATTTTTTTGCCATCATCATAAATAGCGAAATCTTGATACTTTATATTGTATTTAAATCCAAGGTTGGGGAAATTATGCCAGTTTGTTTCCACTACTGCCTGAAAACCAGGATTAGCAGAAAGCTCAACACTCAAGGAGACAAAGCCCAGTGAACGGGCATAGTCGCGCCAAGTGTGGTTGATGAGTAGCGCTGCCATATCGGTCGTGTTCACCCGAAAGCCAATACTTTGTTGCTTGGTGGATTGAGATTCTAGGTTAAGTATGAGCGTTCGCCCATCCGTGTTATTTTCAAGTGAAAAGAAAATATTCTTGAAGCTGCCCAAGCCATAAAGACGGTCGATTGACTGTTTGATTTCATCGTAATCATAGCTTTCGTTAAGTGGCAGGTCGATGATTTTTAGCAGAAATTCCTCATTGTATTTTTTATCACTATTAAATTTTACGTCGGTAATCAGCCATTTGTTTTGCTGGACATATTTTGTTGATGTTTTTTGGAGTTCCGCAGATTTGAGTTTCTTTTTTACTGCCCGAATTTCGTCGATTTTCTCTTGTGCAGCAATAATTCCGCGCTCATAGAGCGTGTCGCAAGCTTCGCTATTAAAGCTGGCTGAATGATAGCCTGACACATCAGGGAAGATGCGCACATCGCATAGCGGCAGGTAAATGTCTTTTGCCTTACTATATATATTAATCAAGTTCCACACCACATCGCCCACCGTGTTGATGTCCTCTGCTGAAGAGTAATCATCGCGCAAGTCCACGCCAATGATAATATCGGCACCCATATTTTTTGCCACATCCACGGGGAAGTTATTCACCACGCCACCATCCACCAGCACTCGATTGTCAATCCGAGCAGGATCGAACACCCCGGGCACTGCCATGCTCGAATACATGGCAAAGGGCAAGCTTCCGCTTGTGAAAACCACTTCATCGCCACTTGTGATATCGGCGGTAACACTAGCAAATGGAATAGAAAGTTTCATAAAGTCGCCATTGCTAGGGAAGTTAGCGGTGAATCCGCTAAAAAGATTAATGACATTTTGCCCCTTCATAGCTCCTTGCGGCACAATTAATCGTTTTTCTTTGATTGGAATTGAAATCAGATATCGTTGTTGCATTTCTCGGTCGATAGTTGTGAGGTGCTTGCGGCTCACCATATCACTAATGAGCGTGTCCCAATTCTGTTGGCGCATCAGATAGAGTAGCGAATCTGCACTATATCCGGTGCAATATAGTCCTCCCACCAAACTTCCCATACTAGTTCCCACAATAAGGTCGATAGGAATCCCTTCTTCTTCTAGCACTTTTAGCACTCCCACGTGGGTGAATCCTTTAGCACCTCCGCCACTCAGCACGACTGCCACAGTGGGGCGTTCAGGATTTCGAGGAATGGTGGGAAGGTCTTGAGCAAAGACATTCACACTAAGCAGCAGACTGGCTAAGAGAGTGAAAAAAACGGTTTTTAGTGTTCGGTTCATCATGATAGGTCTAAGATTTTGCTTCAAAGGTAGGAAAAAACATAGGGCTATGATTGAAGATAATGCTAAAGAATAGTTAAGGGCACTTCTAAAGTGAATAAATAGCTCACTTTGGAAGTACCCTTTGTTTTGCAGGAGTCATTTCTTGCGTAGTGAAACAGATTTTATTTCACCACAAAAGTATCTTTCAATTTAATATCGCTCGACGATGCTCCAATACGCACTTCAAACTCACCGGGCTCTACTGTCCAATTCATATTCTTATCCAAGAGTTGAAGGTCTTCGGGGAGGAGTGTGAAAGAAACGGTTTTAGTTTCGTTTGGCTGCAAAGAGATTCGCTCGAAACCTCGCAATACCGACTCATAGGCAATTACACTACTTACTTTGTCGCGAAGATATAGCTGAACGACTTCGTCGCCTGCATATTTGCCTGTGTTGGTGATATCAACACTCACTTGCACGGCGCTTTGAGAATTTGGAGTTTCTTGCTTCACCACCAAATTAGCATAGGCGAAAGTGGTGTAGCTCAATCCATATCCAAAAGGATAAAGAGGTCCGTGCACTCGCGTATTTCCTGAGCCATTCGGACCTTTAGCATATTGCCCTGCTTGCGAACCTGGCTTAAAGGGGAAGTTAAGTTCGATTTGTCCCACCGAGCGAGGGAAAGTAACAGGTAATTTTCCTCCGGGGTTATAATCGCCAAACAGAGTTTGAGCAATAGCTTCCCCACCTAGCTGCCCGGGAAACCAAGCTTCTAAAATTGAAGGTATGTTGCGGTCGGCCCAATTGATGGTCAATGGCTGACCATTAATAAGCACCAGCACCACTGGCTTGCCAGTGGCATGGAGCGCTTCGAGCAATTGCTGTTGGCGACCGGGCAAATCCAAGCCAGTTCGAGATTTGCTTTCCCCAGTGCTTTTTTCATCTTCACCAAGCACTGCAATGATTACATCGCAATCCGACGCTTCGGCAACTGCCTTAGCGATGTCTTTTTCTTCGTCGGCAGTCAGTGGAGTAGGCACAATTTCGCTATCGGGCCAATTGGCATCCTTCACCTCGCAGCCTTTGGCATAGGCAAGCTCGACTTTGTCGCCTAAGTAATTTTCCAGCCCGTCATAGACGGTGATATTTTCCAATCCTTGAGGACCATATCGGCTAATCATGTAATTTGTTTCCTTAGCCAAAGGACCTGCAACAAGTATCTTTTTAGTCTTGTTTTTATCTAGTGGAAGTAAATTGTTTTCATTTTTCAGCAACACAAGCGATTGTTTTTGCATGTCGAGGACAAAATCCCGATGCTTATCTGCACCCACAATCTTATTTGCCGCCTTGGGGTCTTCCACATAAGGCGAATCAAAGAGTCCCAATTCAAATTTCACACGAAGCACATCCGCCACCATGCGATCGACCGACTTCATCGACAATTTACCTTCTTCGACTGATTTTCGAAGGGGAAGGATATAATCCTTCGGATGAGTGAAGTTGGTGCGGACATTCAATCCTGCTTCCACCACTTGGCACACAGCGTCCTCATATGATTCTGCCACTTTGTGTTTGGTCAGCACAAATTCCACCGCCTCGCTATCGCTCACCACATAACCACGGAATCCATAGTCTTGGCGCAACAATTCCGTTAGGAAATAATAGCTTGCTGTTACAGGCACACCGTCCCAGTCATTATAACTACTCATGACACCTTTGGGATGTGCTTCTTGCACCACCTTTTTAAAAGGGTAGAGGTGAATTTCGTGTAATTCTCGAGGAGAAACATGCGGGTCGGTTCGCACCGCTGCATCACGTCCTCCCTTAGGAATGCTATATACAGCAAAGTGCTTCAAGGTGGAAGCGATGCCATTTTGTTGAATCCCTTTAGTCATTTGCACGCCCAATTCTCCCACCAAATAAGGGTCTTCACCATAAGTTTCAAGCACTCGTCCCCAGCGAGGGTCGCGAGCGAGGTCGAGAATTGGCGCATACACATTCGTATAGCCTAAAGCCTTTGCTTCCTTGCCCACAATATTTCCAGCTTGAAGCACGAGAGAGCGATTCCAAGTGCTCCCGATATTTATCGGAGCGGGTAGGGGAGTCGCTTTGGTGTGGTTCAATCCGTGGATACCTTCATTAGTAAAATCCACAGGAATCCCCAAACGAGTTTCTTCGATAAACCAGCGTTGTGTTTTATTGATTGCCTCCACATGATTGCTGAATGGGAAAAGCAAATCAGGAGTGCGACGGCGCGCACTCCCCACGCCATTTAATTGTTCGTCGATATTGGCGATGCCATCTTTCCATATTTCATTTTTCCAACCTTCGGTGGGAAGCGAATCCTTCAGCACACGTCCAAATCCATAAAGCGTGGCCATCTGGCAGCTTTTTTCTTCGAGCGTCATTTGACTTAATAAATCGTCAATACGTGCATCAACCGTTGCATTGGGATCTTCATAGACATCTTTTACGCCATTTTTGTTGAAATCAATCCAGCTTTTCTTATATATTGAATCTTTGGCTTGAGTAGTTCCGACCCCGAGGCAGGCCGTAATTAGTAGTAAATGTTTTAATTTCATCTTTCGCATATTTTATAGGTATTATCACTCGTCAATAATGATTGGCTCTTTAAAAGGAATTCCAATTGGTATCGGGTAGTCTTCAATCTGAAATTGAGGTTTTCGTTTGCCATAGTTTCTGATTTTAGCCGCTACTTGCGCTCGATAGATTGTGTCGTTTTTTTGCTCGGGGGTCAAAAAGATATCGTAAATACTTCGAGGTCGAATGGCGTCTTGCCAATCAAAATTGGCTAATTTTCGGTCTTGCTCTCCCACCATAAAAGGAGGGATGAGTTGCCCATCGGGATTAGAATAGAAGGCTATTCGGCTCACCTTGTTTTGCTCCAGATTGATGCCAATTTTGCTCCCCATTGCTTTGTTTAGTCCAAGCAGACCATTAGAATCATAGGCATAATAAATGCTTTGCCCATTGCCATCCACATCAATCCGCTTGAGCTCTTTGTGGATGATATATCCAATCATTTTTCGACCTTGTATTTGATTAAACCTCACCGAATCTTCTCGAGCAATGATAAAGGAATTGTTGGAGAGGTGAAACTCTTGATGAATAGAGTCGGTGATAATCATCTCCATATAGTCGGCGCTCAGTTGATTATTGTCTGACCACACCACTGGCAGTTGATACATTCGCAGTGTGGAGTCGGCAGAGAAATAGGCTGTTGAGTCGCATTTCCCTTGCAGGTCTTGTCGGAAAAATTGCACGCCATAATATCCGATCACAATTTTCTGATCGGGGATTGTGTCCTGAAATGTTCGAAGCGTGTCGGCATGCATATATAGCGTGTCGATGTTGGAATAGAGCAGAGCATGAGCAGAGTCAGTAACCAATGATTCCTGCCGTTGGTCATTATATTTAATTCGATTTCCTTTGACAATTACTTTTTGGTTATAATCTTGAATGCTTGCATCGCCCACAGCAAGTCCATCATCGGTTTCCTGATAAAGATAGATGGAATTAGCCATCACACATTGGTTCTCAGTTTTTACGATAGGGTCGTTGTGCAATTCCGCATAGTTATTTTGAGTGTCATAGAAACCTTTTGAGGCATATAGGGTGTCCTTTTCATTATAGCAAGTAGTCGGTCCCATCAGAGTGGCAACACCTGTTGAAGGTGAATAAACCAAGGTGTCAGACAAGATTCGATAGTCGGGTGTTTGTCCATCAACTTCCTGCTTGAAGTAGGCTTGATCGGTATTGGCGTGGTATTCGCCAATTCGACTATGCAATACATTGGTGCTATCAACCAGCGTGCCGTAATCGTCGTAGTATCCGATATTAGCAAGCATGTCGAAGTTTAAGACATCGGTTGTCAGCGTAGTATTTTTGTTGATTAGCCTGACATTTCGCTCGGCAATTGCCCATTGAGAATCTCCGTTGTAGTTCACAAATCGAGCATATAAATTCAGCGTGTCTGACTTAATGATGTGCACATTTCCGAAAGCATCAACCATGTTCGTATCGCTATATGCGTAAGCACTATCGCAATACATCACGATATCTTCATGAGTAATCATTACATTTCCGATTAGACGCTGAGCATTGGCAACAATTTGCTTGTTGAATTGCATCTTATCGGCTCGTTCAATGTTTACTCTCTTTTTGTTTTGAGCAAAGATTGAAGGGCAAATAAGTAGCGCTAAAAGTGTAAATGAAAAATACTTTAGGGATTTATTCATCATGAGATGATTCAAAACGATTTGAGAGCTTATTTTTTCCAGTTTTGATATTCAAAGTTGCAGTTTGAATACGAATCATCAATTCTGATATAGGTTTTATCTTGACGCTCTTTCACCCATTTTTCAATAGCTGCATTTTGTTTTTCTTCGAGATAAATATCGCTCAAAGCTTTATAATCCTCATTGGGATTAGCGGCATGAGCTGAGGTTTTATCAAGCAGTTTGACAATTTTATAGACCACTTGTTGCTTGTCGTCGGTGGTTTTAAAAGGGTCTGAAATCTCATTGATTTTTAATCCACTAAGCACCTTACTCACCTGTGGGTCGAGCTGCTCGTTTGTCCATTTTGAAGACATTGTTTCTGGGTTCAAAGCAAGACCGCCGCCACTTCTTGTATTTTTGTCGGCTGAGAAATGCGAAGCAGCTTCTGTAAATGATATTTTTTCTTTTCTGACTAGCCCTGCTAAGCTATCTAATCGAGCATTAGCCTTACTAAGCGCCTCTGGCGAGGGGGAAGGCTTTAGGATGATGTGGCGTGTGTTGGCTTGTTCTCCTTTTCTGTCGATAAGCTGGATGATGTGATATCCAAAGTCAGATTTAACCACGTTCGACACTTTTCCTTCTTTGAGGTTGAAAGCAGCATTAGCATAGGCTGGGTCGAGCTGAGCTTTGCCCATATATCCAAGCTCGCCACCATTGGAAGCCGAAGGACCTTCGGAATAAAGCACAGCAAGAGTAGCGAAATCTTCGCCATCTTCCTCGATGCGACGCTTGAAATCACGCAAGCGAGTCTTTATTTTATACTCCTCATCCATCGACACTTCAGGGTATATCGTAATCTGAGCATATTCCACTTGAGCGTCCACTTGCGGAAGCTCCGATTTATTTGCATTTTTATATTTATAGCGCACTTCAGCAGGGGTGATTGTAACATTTTTAATGATAGTGCTACGCATCTGCTGTGTGTATAGTTGATTTTCGATAACCTCTTTCAATCCTGATTTGATTTCAGTGATTGGTTTTTTGAAATAAGATTCTACGGCTTTTTCTGAGCCTAGGTTCTGCACGAAATATTGCATACGTGAATCAAGTTGCTGGTTGATTTGATTATCGGTAATCACGATATTGGTGTCAAGCTGAGCTTCTGCCACAAGGAGTTTTTCGATGAGCAAATCTTCGAGAATTTCACATTTCATATCTCCATTGGAAGTAATTCCTTGAGCAACATTGTTGCGATACATCTCTTCGATATCGGATTTTAGGATGATGTTATTTCCGACCACAGCCACAATTTGATTGATAACTTTATCTTGAGCATGAGATAGAATCGGAGCAGTAAGGATGAAGAATAGGATGACCTTCTTTAGCATTTTGGGATTATTTTATTTAGTAAATTATAATGTTTTGGGAAGCTTCAGCTTCTTCAAACATTTGATTTTTTAAGTTGTTTAAATATTCTTGCTTACGTTTATATATAATTGTATTTCGCATATCTTCTTCGTCAAGTATTGACAGAGCTTGGCGATTTGCAGCGCTATCGAAATTATAGATACAAAGAAAGTAATAAAAATCAGTATCTGAACCGTCAATGTAGTTCTTCTTTGAAAAATATTTCAAATCCACTTCCAAATCAGCAGGGAGATATGCTAGCAGATGCGGCAGTTCCACCCATTTATTAGAATAATCCGCCATTTCAGAGGCGAGATTACGTCCGTAGTTTGTCAGGTCGTTGAAGTTGCGATTTTTAAATAGATTAGATATTGTATTGATATCAACCTGACTCCATGGGAATTTCATATAAACACCTTTCACCAATTGTTCGTTGCTCGATTTAGGAGTCTGATAATTGGGGAAGTAATTTTTCAGATCGGATGCCGAGATGGCTGTATCTATGTAACTTTGAAGCGTGTTTTCAAAACGATAGATTAGCAATTGCTTGCGATATTTATCTAGTTCTCGTTCGACATCTAGACTACTCGCAGAGAGCGTTCGTTCGGCTTCCTGCAATAACAATTCGCTTTTAATCCACGAATGAATGTATTCTTTTGCCCATGCTGTGCTATCTTCAAGGCTCAATCCATGGGGATATTCGCGCGCCAAGTCTTCCTGAAATAACGGCTTGCCATTTACTTCAGCTATGGGCGTGCCTTTAATCTCACTGATGTTGCACGAACACAGCAAAGAAATCAGAAAAAAGATAGCAGAGAAATAATTCTTCATCTTCACGAATTGTAGGAGGATTCCGTTTTTGTAATTTTTGTTTTCAATTCTTTTTTGCGCCCATCAAAAGCAATCGAGATTGTATCTCCTTTATTGATTTCACGTTGGATAATCAGCGAGGCGATGCGGTCTTCGAAATGACGCTGGATAGCCCGCTGGAGTGGGCGAGCGCCGAAGTTTGCATCGAATCCATTTTCAGCCACAAATGTTTTGGCCGTTTTTGAAATTTTCAAATTATAGCCCAATTCATCCACGCGTTGGAATAAAGATTTTAGTTCAATATCAACGATATCAATAATATTTTCCTTGGATAAACTATTAAATAGTATGACTTCGTCGATACGGTTTAGAAATTCTGGTGAAAAAGATTTTTTCAGTGCTTTCTTAATCACATATTGTGTATTTTCGGACTCTTGCGCTGCTGTTTTGGCAATATTGAAACCGACACCATGCCCGAAATCCTGCAATTGACGTGAGCCAATGTTGGAAGTCATGATGATGATTGTATTCTTGAAATCGACCACTCGCCCGAGGCTATCAGTCAATCGTCCTTCATCGAGCAATTGCAGTAAAATATTAAACACATCGGGGTGAGCTTTTTCGATTTCATCGAGAAGAATCACGGCATAGGGCTTGCGGCGAACTTTTTCGGTCAGCTGTCCGCCCTTGTCATGCCCGACATATCCCGGAGGCGCTCCCACAAGACGAGAGACGGCGAATTTTTCCATGTATTCGCTCATGTCGATACGAATCAATGAATCTTTGGCATTGAAAAGATATTCGCTCAGCACTTTGGCGAGTTGAGTTTTTCCAACTCCTGTTGGACCTAAGAAGATAAATGTTCCAATTGGTTTGTTAGGGTCTTTTAGTCCTGATCGGTTGCGCTGAATGGCGCGCACCACCTGCTGAATTGCATCATCTTGACCAATGACTGCTCCCTTTAGTTCGTCTTTCATATGAGCAAGACGCTTGATTTCCGACTCTTGAAGTCGTTGTGTCGGAATGCCAGTCATGAGTGCTACCACCGCCGCCACATTGTCTTCATTAACTTCGGTGTATTGAGAGGTGAGAGATTTCTCCCAAAGTTCTTTTTTCAAGCGTATCAGGTTGATGCACGCTTTCTCTAAATCTCGATATTTAGCTGCGTTTTCAAAGTCTTGCGACTTCACTGCTTGGAGTTTTTGGGTGCGCAGATGCTCGAGCTCGTTTTCTAGTTTGATGATATTTGGAGGAACATCTACTTGGGCAATATTTGCACGTGCGCCAGCTTCATCCAACGCATCAATTGCCTTGTCGGGCAAAAAACGATCGTGAATGTATTTAGAAGTCAGCTTGACACATGCTTCGATAGCTTCAGGGGTGTAGATCACATGATGATGATTCTCATATTTCCCTTTGATATTTGTCAGAATCTGAATTGTTTCTGCTTCGGAAGTAGGCTCGACAATAATACGTTGGAAACGACGCTCAAGCGCACCATCGCTTTCGATGTGCTTGCTATATTCACTGAGCGTGGTGGTGCCGATGCATTGCACCGTGCCACGTGCCAAAGCGGGTTTCAGCATGTTGGCAGCATCGAGCGAACCGCTTGAGCCGCCAGCTCCGACAATCGTGTGTATTTCATCAATAAACAAGATGACATCATCCACCTGATTAAGCTCATTGATGATTGCTTTCATGCGTTCTTCAAATTGCCCACGATATTTTGTGCCTGCCACAATTGATGCTACATCAATGCTTAATATCCGCTTGTCGAGCAAGGAGCGAGGCACGTCTTTATTGACAATTCGCAGGGCGAGTCCCTCGGCGATAGCTGATTTTCCGACACCTGCCTCCCCAATAAGTATGGGATTGTTTTTTTTGCGTCGAGATAATATTTGTGCTATCCGAAGGATTTCTTTTTCGCGCCCAATGACAGGGTCGAGCTTGCCGTCGCTTGCCTGCCGAGTGATGTCGGTGCTGAAGTTATCCAGTGCAGGGGTGTTCGACTTGCTTTGTTTTTCGGGAGATTTCAATGGGCTTTGCAGTCCGAAATTGTCTTCCAAATCATCTTCATCGCTATCTTCAAAAATATTGGCACTCGGGAAGTCTGCTTCTCGTTTTTTGAGTTCCTCTTTGAAGTTTATATAATTGACTTTGTTTTCCCTCAGGATTTTGGTTACTATCGAATCACTACTTCGCAGCATTGCCAAGATTAGATGACAAGGCTTTACTTCATCTTCCTTAAGATCTTTTGCTTCGAGGTAGATGAGTTTGAGCAATCGCTCAACAGATTGGTTCATCATAATCTGGACGCCGGGGGCAATTTGCTGGTCGGATTTGATTTCCGCTTCAATTTCAGCCTTTATTTGTTTCAAATCAACATTGAAGCGGTTTAAAAGCTGAATAGAATAACTGTCTTTGAGCTGCAAAATTGCCAAGAAGATGTGCTCGCGACTAATTGCATCATTGCCTAGGCGAACGGCTTCTTGATATGATATTGACAAAACATTTTCAATGTCTTGAGGGAGTATATTTTTTTCGTTATTCATCTTAAAACTATAATTGCGCAAAATTTGAAGCGTAAAAGTAGTAATTAAAAGATGATTTAGGCAGAGGGAATAACAATAGTTGTGAGTTTTTAATTTTAATGTAAAGCTGAGGAAAACGATGTTATCTAGGGGATGACAACTCATTTGGACGAAGATTTAAGGGAACTTCTAAAAATTAGCTGTTAAGTCATTTTGATTTTATGAAGAGCAGAATCACATTTGAAACGGTGAAATGTGAAAATTGGTCATTATACATTAACGTGCAAAGACTATATTTTGCGCGACCACGTCCATGACCAACTGTGCAAAGACTATATTTTGCGCGACCATGTCCATGACCAACTGTGCAAACACTATATCTTGCGCGACCACGTCCATGACCAACTGTGCAAAGACTATATCTCGCGCGACCACGTCCATGACCAACTGTGCAAAGACTATATTTTGTGCGACCATGTCCGTGCACAATTGTGCAAACACATGGGAGCTTCTAAAAGTAAATGGTGAAAAACAAGAAAACGAGTCCGAATTATTCGGCAAAAACCGTACCTTTATCGCCCTAAATTAAAAAGAAATCGTTTATGAATAGAAATAGAACGGCTGCTTTCATCCTAACTCTGATAGTTTTATCGACGATGCTGATGACTGTGCAAGCACAAGAAAAACTGCAAGATGTGCAAGGGAATGCGCAGAAATTCGGGCGCATGCTCCGACTGATTGAGAGTTATTATGTGGATACGACGAACATTGAAAAACTGACGGAGAATGCCATTATTAGCATGCTGGCAGAATTAGACCCTCACTCGATATACATCTCGGCGGAAGAGGTGAACAAGATGAACGAACCGCTTGAGGGAAGTTTTGAGGGAATAGGTGTGTCGTTTAATGTCATGCACGACACGATTATGGTGGTGCAAGTGATTGCAGGTGGTCCTTCAGAAAAAGTGGGGCTGCTCGCTGGCGACCGCATTGTGAAAATTGACGCCGAAAATGTGGCGGGAGTAAGCATTCAGAATAGCGATGTGATGAAAAAACTCCGTGGCGACAAGGGAACAAAAGTGAAGCTGGAAGTCGTTCGTGGACGAGCAAATGCGCCATTGCAATTCACAATCGTGCGCGACAAGATACCTTTATATAGTATGGATGCGAGCTATATGCTCAACGAAGAGATTGGCTACATTAAGCTGAATCGCTTTGCGAAAACAACTGCCGACGAAATTAATGATGCCATTAAAGAATTAAAGACGCATCCGAAGTTTAATGGTTTGGTGCTCGATTTGCGAGGAAATGGCGGAGGATATCTGTCAATGGCTGTCGAGCTTGCCGACCAGTTTTTGCCTGCGGGCAAATTGGTGGTCTATACTGATGGGGTGCATTCCGCACGCAAGGACTTAAACACTTATCGCAATAAGCAATTGGAGGACTATAAGCTGGCAGTGCTGATTGACGAAGGCTCGGCTTCGGCGGCAGAAATTGTGGCTGGAGCTATTCAAGATTGGGATCGGGGGGTGATTATCGGTCGCCGCTCATTTGGCAAGGGACTGGTGCAGCAACCATTTCCACTCACCGATGGATCGATTGTGCGACTAACCACAGCGCACTACTACACCCCAAGCGGTCGTTGCATTCAAAAGCCCTATGAAGAAGGAGCTGAGGAATATGCAATGGATTATTATAATCGCTATCAAAACGGCGAATTATTTAATGCCGACAGTATTCATTTCGACGAAAATCAAGTGTTTGAAACATTGCTTAAGCATCGTAAGGTGTATGGCGGTGGGGGAATTATGCCCGATATCTTTATGCCACTCGACACCAACATAAATTATAGCTACTACAATCAATTGCTGCAAAAGAATCTTGTCTATGAGTCAGTGATGAATTATCAAGATAAGCATCGAGTAACTTTACTCAAGAAATACCCCGACTTTGCGAGTTATAATGCCAGTTTCGAGTTTGACTTAGACATCGTGGAGCAGATAATTACCAAAGGAAAAGCCGAAGGCATTGAAGAAAACGAAAAGACTGAGGACGCAATTGCCTTTGCTCGTCCTCGGATAGCAAAGTTGGCAAAAGCCATAATCGCTCGCAGTCTTTACTCCGAAAGTGATTATTATCAGGTGATGAATGCCGATGATGCAGAAATTAAAAGAGCAATGAAAGAGTTGTAAAGTTTATCGCTTCGCTGTTTATTGGGGTTTATTGGGGTTTATCGCTTCGCTGTTTATTGGGGTTTATTGGGGTTTATCGCTTCGCTGTTTATTGGGGTTTATCGCTTCGCTGTTTATTGGGGTTTATTGGGGTTTATCGCTTCGCTGTTTATTGGGGTTTATTGGGGTTTATCGCTTCGCTGTTTATGGCTTCGCGAATAAACGGCGAAGCAAATAAACAGCGAAGCGAATAAACAGCGAAGCGAATAAACTAGCGAAGCGAATAAACTAGCGAAGCGAATAAACTAGCGAAGCGAATAAACTAGCGAAGCGAATAAACTAGCGAAGCGAATAAACTAGCGAAGCGAATAAACAGCGAAGCGAATAAACTAGCGAAGCGAATAAACTAGCGAAGCAAATAAACTAGCGAAGCAAATAAACCAGCGAAGCAAATAAACCAGCGAAGCAAATAAACCAGCGAAGCAAATAAACCAGCGAAGCGAATAAACTAGCGAAGCGAATAAACGGCAAAGCGAATAAACGGCAAAGCCATAAACAAAACAAACATGAATTTTATAATTGAAAATTGGATAGAAATTGTGGGAGCACTGATAAGCTTAATTTATTTGGTGCTGTCGGTGAAGCAAAATATATGGACGTGGGCGGCAGGTATTGCCTGCTCGCTGCTTTATGTGGTGGTGTTTCTTGATGCTAAGTTTTATGCCGACATGACGCTGCAAGTCTATTATGTGTTGGTGAGCATCTATGGATGGTATTTCTGGGCGAAAGGAAATCCGAATAAGCAAATGAAAACCGCTGAGGTTTCACGCACTCCGGGGATTGTCTGGCTGATACTTTTCTTTGTGGCAATGCTGTGCTTTGTGCTGATTTATTTCATCTTAAACGACTACACCGACTCGCCAGTGCCTGTGGGCGATGCTATCACTACTGCACTGAGCATTGTGGCAACATGGATGCTGGCGCGCAAATATCTCGAGCATTGGATTCTTTGGATTTTCATTGATGCTTTTTCCGCCTATTTGTATTTTGAAAAAGGCTTATATCCGACAGTGATTTTGTTTGTCGTCTATACCATGGTGGCGATGTGCGGCTTTGTGGCGTGGAATAATCAAGTGATTGATCGAGAATGCAAAATACGAGAAGCGTGGGAAGAATAATTGTTTTAACAGGACCTGAATCAACAGGCAAGAGTGTTTTGGCTCGCCAATTGGCGGCACACTTCGGGGGCGCAAGCTTCCCCGAGTATGCACGCAGCTATCTCGAAGAGCGCGACACAAGCGCCTACACTTATGAAGATGTAGAAACAATCGCACGTGGGCAACTCCAGCAATACATCGAAGCTCAAACGAGCGATGCCGATTATGTTTTTCTCGACACTTGGCTGATTATTACTAAGGTGTGGTTTCGCTGGGTCTATGACAAAGAGCCGCTATGGCTGGAAGACGCCATAGCATCGTATCCCGTGGATTTATATCTACTCTGTCAGCCCGATTTGGAATGGGAAGCCGACCCACTCCGTGAAAATGGCGGCGACAATCGCCTAGCACTCTATGATGAATATAAAAAAGAGTTGATGGCGCATGGCTGCAATTTTGTGGAAATCGGTGGCGAAGGCGAGAAAAGACTATGGAATGCCGTGGAAAAAATAGTGGTTAGTGGTTAGTGGTTAGTGGTTAGTGGTTAGTGGCGCAGCCCATAAACCAAATAAACCAAATAAACCAAATAAACCAAATAAACCCATAAACCAAATAAACCAAATAAACCAAATAAACCAAATAAACCAAATAAACCAAATAAACCCATAAACCTATAAACCCATAACTCTTATCGCTTCCATTTTTTCCTCCATCGGCATATTTCCATCGAGCCAATGAATCTGTGTGCCGTGTTTTTCCATTCTTCTGAACCAAGTCATTTGCCGTTTGGCAAACTGATGAATCGCAATTTCAAGCTGGCTATACATTTCATCAAATGAAAGTTCACCAATGACATGCTGAGTGAGGTATTTATATTCCAGTCCATAATAAATGAGCTGCTCAGGCTTGATGCCTGAGTTGAGTAGGGTGCGAACTTCCTCAATCATACCCTCGTCGATGCGTTGTTGCAAACGAGTGCTGATGCGTTTCCTTCGAGTTTCACGATCGAAGAGCACTCCCACGACTAAGCTCGAAATGCTTTGTTTTTCTTTTTCGGCATTAGGATGTTGGCGCATGAACTCTTCAATCTCAATGGCTCGAATGGCACGGCGTTTAGTTTCTAAATCTGAATTATTGTGCACCGTTTTGTAGCTTCGTAAGATGTCGCCAAGTTCTTCCAAAGACTTTTCTTTGAGTTCTTCTCGCAACTCTTCATGTTTGGGCACGTGGCTCAACTCATAGTTATTCAGCACCGATTCGAGATACATGCCACTTCCTCCGCAGAGAATAGGAAGCTTGCCCCGCTTGCTGATGTCGGCAAAGGCTTCATGGAAATCTTCTTGAAAACGAAAGACATTATATTCAGCTCCTGCATCTTCAATGTCGATGAGATGATAGGGGATAGGTGTGCCATTGATGGTATATTCGTCAATATCCTTGCCCGTACCCAAATCCATGCCACGATAGACTTGGCGCGAATCGCCCGAGATGATTTCGCCATCAAAAGCAAGGGCGGCATGCGTGGCAACACCCGTTTTTCCTGAAGCTGTAGCTCCGAGAATGGTGAGAAGTTGATATTTAGTATTCATTATATGGTCGGTTTTATTTGTATTCTGCAAAAAAACGTATTTTTGCTGGATAAAAGAAATTGACATGACAATAAAACAACTGACAGACGAGATAATTCAAACGAGCAAGGAAATAGTGCTCTCGCCACAGACTTTCTGGCAAGATAAAAACCGACACGCAATGGTGAACCGAGTGTTTTTGTTTTCGGTGTTGCTATCGGGAGTAGCTTCTTTCTTGGGCAATCTGATGTGGAGCAAGTCTTTCTTGTGGAGCTTTGCTTTGGGGAAGGCTATTCGAGAAATTGTGGCTGATTTATTGATGTGGTTCGTGGCGAGCTTCATCATCAAGAAGCTATCAGAAAACTTTGGGGCAAAGACCGAATCGGGTGTAGTGAGCAGCGTAGTGGCATGGAGCTTGCTACCTGTGGTTTTGATTGCGGTGGTGGTGAGCTTGATACCATGGTTAAATCCTTTACAATTTTTGGGCTTGTATGCTTTTTATTTGTTTTATCTTGGGGTGAAGAGCTGCTTCAACCTGCCAGAAGCGAATCTTTCTAGATATGTACTGCTGGCGATTGTATTAATAGTATTGGTGTCGGGCTTGGTGCATGCAGCATCATGGTCGATTTTTAAATTTGTATTCCCACATGGCGTTTAAATCAACAAATATAAACATTCGAAATAAGCGAGCTTATTTCGAATATGAAATCCTAGATAAATATGTGGCAGGTATTCAGTTGCTTGGCACAGAAATTAAGTCGGTGCGCAACAGCAAGGCGAGTATTGTCGAGGCGTATTGCCGCTTCTCGAAAGAGGAGCTTTATGTGATTAATATGAACATCTCGGAATATGATTTCGGGAACATCAACAACCACGTGGCTCGCCGCGACCGCAAACTCTTACTTCAGAAGAAAGAGCTCAGCAAGCTGCGGCAGAAGCTCAAAGAAAGCGGGCTGACCATCGTTCCGCTCAAGATGTTTATCAACGAGCGAGGCTTAGCGAAGCTTGAAATAGGCTTAGCAAAAGGCAAGAAACTCCACGACAAGCGAGAAACGCTCAAGCAGAAAGATGCCAAAAGAGATATGGACAGAGCGATGAGATTTTAGCCCACTACCTGCATCTTCTCGGGCATGATAACAGGTTTTCCTTGGAGTCGAAGCACTAAATTTGCCACCGCAAGGGTGTCTTTCTCGCAATAAGTAACAATGCGGTCGAGATTATTTTCCTCGTAATACACCCGATAGACTTCACTGCCATCAATATCATCTTTCGGAGTTGGAATGTTGAACACCTCACACAAAAGCGCAAGCGAAGTGAAGTTTTTGAAATCGCCAAACTTCCAAAGTTGCATCGTGTCGATAAGTCTATCCTTGAGTTCCCACGGTTTCAGTCCTGCGATGTTGAGCATGGTGGGGAGTTTCAGTCCGAGAATCAACATGCGGCGAGCAATGAATGGGATGTCAAATTCATTGCCATTGTGCGCACAAATAGTGTGAATGCCATTTCGATAGAAATTTTCCAAATCATTGATAAACTCTTGCAGGAGCTTGCGCTCATCATCGTTGGCATAAGACTTCACACGATAGATATATTCTCCTCCTTGTTGCACAATTTTACCCATCGAGATGCAGATGATGCGTCCAAATTCAGCATATAGTCCAGCACAATTATACACCTCACTCGGTGTTTGTTCATCGGTCATATGCTTAGTCGCTTTCTTATTCCAAAACTTTTGCAAGCCCTCGGGAGCATCTTCATACTTGGGATATTGTGGAGCAGTCTCAATGTCGAGATAAAGTAGGTCTTCGGGATTAATTTGATATATCATGGTAATGATGTTGAAATTTTTGTCGAAGATAGAGCAAATTATTGACTAGCCAATAAGAGTCTGACGTTATTTCTGATTTGATAAAAAAAGAGATTCATTCAAACGAAATTAGGGTGCTTTGTGATGATTAAAAAAACCTTTACCTTTGGGAACTGAAAACAAACAATAGATGAGCAAATACACCGAGATACTACAAAAATATTGGGGATATTCCTCTTTTCGAAGTCTGCAAGAGGAAATTATTACTTCGGTGGCGGAAGGAAAAGACACTCTGGGACTGATGCCTACGGGGGGAGGGAAGTCAATCACTTTTCAGGTGTTCAGTCTTTCAGAACCCGGGATTTGCATCGTAGTTACCCCCTTGATTTCGCTCATGAAAGACCAAGTGGAAAACCTGCAACGCAAAGGAATTAAAGCCTTGGCGATACATTCGGGCATGACCTCTAGGCAAGTGGCTGAGGCTTTCAAGTCGGCTGCTTGGGGCGACTATAAGTTTCTGTATCTTTCGCCCGAGCGCCTGTCTAGCATGTATTTCCGCGAGCGATTACTCCAATTGCATGTCAATCTCATCACAGTGGACGAAGCTCACTGCATCTCGCAGTGGGGCTATGATTTTCGCCCGTCCTATTTGTCAATTATTCAGCTCCGCGAATTGCTTCCTTATGTGCCCGTGCTGGCACTCACCGCCACTGCCACTCCTGCTGTGGTGAATGATATTCAGCAGCAGCTAGGGTTTCAGCAGTCGAATGTGCTTCAAAAAAGTTTTGAGCGAAACAACCTGAGCTATATTGTGCGCAACACCGATGACAAGCTGAATTATCTGCTGGATTCCATTCGGAAGATGAGCGGATCGGGTGTGGTTTACACTCAAAGTCGGGCGAAGACCAAAGAAATAGCCGAGCAGCTAATGGCTTCGGGCATTTCGGCGGATTATTATCATGCAGGATTGTCGGCCCCCATTAGAAGTCGCAAGCAAGAGGAGTGGATGAGTGGGCGCACGCAAGTGATTGTGGCAACCAATGCCTTTGGCATGGGGATTGACAAGTCGGACGTGCGTTTTGTGATGCACATTGCGCCCCCCACCTCCCTAGAAGCTTATTTCCAAGAGGCAGGGCGTGCAGGACGTGATGGCAAACGAGCTTATGCGCTGCTGATTGCCTCTAATCGCGACCAAGGAGTACTAAAACGCAAGGTGGCAGAGGAGTTTCCAAGTGTGGATTTTGTGAAGCAAATCTATCATCTGCTGGGCAGTTATTTTCAAGTGCCAATAGGCACTGGCGAGGGCTCACGACACAGCTTTGATTTGTTTGAGTTTTGCAAAATATTCAAGTTTTCAAGTCAGATGGTGCAAGCCAGCCTGAAAATCTTACAGCGACAAGGACTGATTGAGTTTGCGCTTTCATCAATGAACCCCGCCACGGTGCTGTTTATAGTCAATCGCGATAGCTTGTATAGTTTCAACACGCCCAACAAACAACTAGAAGAGTTTCTCCGCGAGCTGATGCGCTATGGTGGCGGCATGTTTACGGTGCCTGTGGCAATTGATGAAGAACGATTGGCTGAAAAATGCGAGCTCTCAGTGAAGCAAGTGAAGCAATTTCTCATTTATCTCTCTTCAATGAAAATTCTCCGCTACATTCCGCAGCGGCAGACCCCTTTCATCACCTACACCCTTCAGCGATTAGCCGAATGGCAAGTAACGATTTCTAAAAAAAACTATCACGACCGCAAGGAAGATTATGAGCGCCGAATAGCTGCTTGCATCAATTATTCTTTCAGCAATGACACTTGCCGAAGCGTGATGCTGTTGGAATATTTCGGCGAAAAAAACGCCAAGCCCTGCGGGCAGTGCGATGTCTGTCGAGAACGAAAGGGCATTAAAGCCCCAACACCGAAAGCTTCGCCCCAACTGCCCGAGCAGATTTTAGCTCTTCTGAAGCAAGGCGAACAAGATTTCTTTCAGCTCCGACAATCCCTTCAAATTGACGACAAGCTTCTTTCGAAAAATTTGCGCCAACTGATGAGCGATGAGCTAATCACGATGAACGCCGAGCAGAAGTTTAAAAAGAATTGAGCTTGATAATTGAGCTAAAATGTGTATTTTCGCTCCATCTAAAAATCCGATATCTATAATCTGATATCCCAATTATAAACAGATGAAAGAACAAGTATTAGAGCGTTTCCTTCGCTATGTAAAGGAGTACACCGAATCAGACCCCACAAGTGAAACATTTCCAAGCACTGAGCAGCAGCTTGTCTTTGCTGATAAGCTGGTGAAAGAACTACAAACGCTAGGATTCAGCGATGTGGAAAAAGATAAGTATGGCTATGTGATGGCTACTGTGCCAGCCACTTGCAATGCTGCTTGTCCAACAGTGGGCTTCATCGCCCACATGGACACAAGTCCTGATTATTCAGGTGAAAATGTCAATCCGATTATCCGCAAATATGAGGGCGGCGACATTCAGCTCAACGATGAATTGGTGCTTTCGCCTAAGCAATTTCCCGAGTTGCTCCACTATGTGGGCGAGGAAATCATCACCACCGATGGCAACACCTTGCTTGGTGCCGATGATAAAGCTGGAATTGCTGAAATCATCACCGCCATGGCGCATTTGTTGGCGCATCCAGAAATTGAGCACGGCAAAATCCGTGTGGCATTTACTCCCGATGAGGAAATCGGAAAAGGTGCCGACCATTTCGATGTGGCAAAATTCGGAGCTGACTTTGCCTATACGCTCGATGGGGGCATGATTGGCGAGTTGGAATATGAAAACTTCAATGCTGCGGCTGCCATTGTGAAAGTGAAAGGACGAAGTGTGCACCCCGGAGCTGCCAAAGATAAAATGATTAACGCCATTCAAATTGCAAAGCAATTTGACGACATGTTGCCCGCACAACAACGCCCCGAACACACCACTTGGTATGATGGGTTCTTCCACCTCATGGCATTTGATGGCAAGGTAACGGAAACAAAACTCACCTATATCATTCGTGACCACTGCCGTGAGCTTTATGAACAAAAGAAAACCTTAATTCAGCAAGCGTGCGATTTCATCAACGCAAAATATGGCGAAGAAATTGTGTCGGTGGAAATCAGCGACCAATATTTCAACATGCGCGAAATGGTGGAGCCTGTGAAATATATCGTGGACATGGTGGAAGAGGCGATGAAGGAAAACGACATCGTGCCGATTCTTCGTCCAATTCGTGGCGGCACCGATGGCGCACGCCTTTCATTCATGGGATTGCCCTGCCCGAACATCTTTGCTGGCGGCTTAAACTTCCACGGACCTTATGAATTTGTGCCTGTGCGTGCGTTAGAAAAAGCCACCCAATTAGTGGTGAGTGTGGCGCAAAAGGTCGTAAGCTGTAAGCATTAAGCCGTAGGCAATGAGCATGCTAGTACAACTCAAAAAATATATAGCTGATGAAAGCCTATTCGAGCAATCGGATAGGCTTTTATTGGCTGTGAGTGGGGGAGTGGATTCGATGGTGATGCTGCATCTTTTTCAGCAATTGCCCTATGATTTTGAGGTGCTGCACTGCAACTTTCATTTGCGAGATGCTGAGTCTGATGCTGAAACAGAGTTTCTGCAAGCCTATTGCGCCAAGCATGGCATGCCATTGAAAGTGAAACATTTCGACACTTCTGGCTTTGCGCTTGCGCAAAGCATTTCCATCGAAATGGCTGCGCGAGAATTGCGCTATGCGTGGTTTCGAGCAATGAAGGCAGAAACCGAGAGCCAATACATTCTCACCGCTCACCACCAAGACGACTTGGTGGAAACCATGCTGATTAATCTCACTCGAGGCACGGGCATTAAAGGGCTCACAGGCATTCAATCAAAGCAAGGCGAGCTTGCTCGTCCGATGCTTTTCGCTTCGCGAAAGGAAATAGAGGAATTTGCGCAAGCGCAAGGCTTGCCCTTTCGGCATGATTCGAGCAATGACGAGTTGATTTATCAGCGCAATGTGATTCGCCACCAGATTATCCCTTTGTTTGAAAGTCTGAACCCTGCCTTTCGACAGAATGCTGTGCGCACAGCCGCTAATCTGCAAGGAGTGAGCGAAATTTATTTTGAGGAGATGAACAAGCGGCAAGTTGCAATTATAAACAATAATAAACTTGAAATCTCTGCGTTAAAATCATTCATCCGACCAGATGTGTTGATTTACGAGATTCTCGCGGCTTATGGATTTAACGCTTCACAATGTGCCGATGTGCTACAATCGCTTGATGGAGATTCGGGGAAAGTGTTTTTCTCTAACACACATCGCTTGATTAAAGACCGCACACATTTGATTTTGTCGGAATGTCAAAAAGATTCCGAAGAACCGATTTCTATTTCGGTAAAAGTGGCGAACCGACAAGCTGATTTTACTTTCAGCACCAATCCTTATCAAGCGGAGCTTGATGCCGACAAACTATGCTTTCCACTTCACTTGCGCAAGTGGCACGAGGGCGACCGTTTTCAGCCGCTCGGCATGCGTGGCTCGAAATTGCTTAGCGATTTCTTCACCGACCTCAAGCTTTCGCAATTAGAAAAAGAGCAGCAATGGCTGCTTTGCAGCGGTGAAGATATTGTGTGGATTGTCGGTCGGCGCATTGATGATCGGTTTAAAATCACAGCGCAGACCAAGCAGATTTGTCGGGTGGAATATAAACAATAATGTACTTTAGAAAATAAAAACGATGGAACAACATTTATTAATCTTCACAAGCATAGCGCAGTGGGGGATATTTATTGCCATATGCGCACTTATTTATAGCAAAGTGGAATCAAAAGCGATGGTGAAAAAGCTTGCGCAAGGCTTGTTTGTGATGCTTGGAATTTATGCGTTGTGGATTTTGCTTGCAGGAGTAATTGAAGTGCCGCAAGTCGCCGACGGCGCCAGTGCACCGAAAGAAGCCAAGATATTGACCTTCTTTGCAGGCTTGACACTCAACGGGCTATTGGCTTCGGTGTCATTGCTGCTCAACCTAATGGGAAACAACAAAGCCCAGCGAATTTTAAATGCGCTGTTATTACTCAGTGCATTAGCCTTATTTTTCATGGTTTACAATCTTCAGAAATTCTAACTCATGAGATTAATCGCAGATAGTGGCTCAAGCAAAACAGATTGGGCAATCCTCGATGGCGAATTGGTGGTGGCAGAATTTAAAACCTTGGGCATTAATCCATTTTTTCGCACTTCCGAAGATATTACAAGCGAATTGCAGGCTATATTTTCCCCCTATCGGGGAGCAATTACCACCGTCAATTTCTATGGTGCGGGCATCATTGATGCAGCGCAAGCATCGGTGGTGGGCAATGCTCTTCGCCCGCTATTAGGGGATGTTCCGATGGAAATAGCCTCAGATATGCTTGGTGCGGCACGTGCTTTGAGTGGCGATTGCATGTCGGTGGTCTGCATCCTTGGCACAGGCTCGAATGCCTGCCTATATGATGGCAAGCAATTGCAGGCAAACATTCCTCCGATGGGTTTTATCTTAGGCGATGAGGCTAGCGGTGCCGTGCTCGGCAGGCAGCTTGTGGGTGATTATTTCAAGCAGGTGATGCCTGAGTCAATGCGAAAAAAGTTTTACGCAGAATATCAACTTGAAAAAGCCGATGTAATTGAGCATGTCTATCGGATGGAAAAGCCCAATAAATACTTAGCACAATTTGCCAAGTTCCTAAATCAGCATATTGCAGCGCCTTATTGTCAAGATTTGCTAGCCAATCAGTTTGGGCAGTTTATTGATCGAAACATCTTGCAGCTTCCCAATGCTCAAAACTTTGAGGTGAATTGTGTCGGCTCAATTGCCTATCATTTTCAGCAACAGCTGAAAGCTCAACTTGAAATCCGAGGATTGAGATTGGGCACTGTGCTTCAAAGTCCGATTGAAGGCTTAAAAATATATCATCGGAGTTAAGGGGGTACTTCTAAAAAAGTCCCCTTAGACCAACGTTTCTTCACCTTCACTTTTAGCCACCACCACTGCGCAGCAGCTATCTCCCCACACATTGATTGCAGTTCGCATCATATCTAGTATTCGTTCGACAGCCAAGATTAATCCAACTCCCTCCAATGGAAGTCCCACGACGTTTAGAATAATGGTAATCATAACTAGTCCTGCCATTGGGATTCCTGCCGACCCGATGGAAGTCAGTAGGGCTGTAATCACAACCACAACTTGCTGTGAGAAACTCAAATCAATCCCATAGGCTTGGGCAATAAAGATGGCAGCCGTGCATTCATATAGCGCCGTGCCGTTCATATTCACCGTTGCGCCCAGCGGAAGGGTGAAGCTTGCAATTTTATTCGACACCCCGCTTTTGTGTTCCACCGATTCCAACGTCAGCGGCAGAGTTGCGCTCGAAGAGGAGGTGGAGAATGCTGTGAGCAAGGACGTTGTCATGTTTTGAAGGTGCTTGTAGGGTTTTGCTCGACCAATGAACTTTACGATAGCAGGCATAGTTAGAAGAGCATGAATTGTTAGGGCTATGAATACTGTAAGCACAAACCACGCTAGACTGCCGACCATCTCTTGCAGCTGATTGGAATTGTCAGCGACTGATTTCGACACAATGCCAAAGATACCAATCGGAGTGAAACGAATGATAAACATGGTCATTTTCATAATCACATCATAGGTAGCATCAAAGAAATTCAGAAGGCTTGCTTTCTTTTTCTCGCCTAGGCGGGTCATGAAGAACCCAAAAAAGATGGCAAAAAAGATAATCGCTAGAATATCAGCATTCGCAAATGCCTTAAAAATATTCTCAGGAACCATGCGAATAAATATGCCTGCGATATCTCTGCCATTAGCTTGCACCTGCGGAGTTTCTCCATCGAAGGAAAGCTGCGCACCGACGCCCGGCTGAATTAAATTAACCAGCAATAATCCGGTGATGGCAGCTAGGAGAGAGGTAATTAAATAGAAGCTAAGTGTTTTGAAACCTAATCTTTTGAGATTTTCGCCCGACCCCATGCTCGACACTCCGCACACCACCGAGGTGAATATCAGCGGAACAACAATCATGTTAAGAGCTCGAAGAAATAGCGTGCCTGTCCAACTGACAAATTCCACCCAATGAGGGCAAAAGATGCCAAATAGGGCAGCTATTACAAGTGCGATAAGAATTTGCCAATGGAGTTTTATTGATTTCAACCGATGTAGCATGTATATAAATTTAGATGTGAGTTAAATCTCTGCGAAAATACGCTTATTTTTTTGAAATATCATCGTCCTAAAGGGGACTTCTAAAAATTAGCTGTTAGGTCATTTTGATTTTATGAGAGATAGATGGTTGCTGAGCGAAGTCGAAGTATTTTGGGCTAATTTCACAGAAGCATAGCGAGCTATGGAAGTAATTTCCCCCGAAGCACTCCAAATCAAGCAAGGGAGATATTTGCTTAAACGGTTTGAAATGAAGTAATTTGCGATTTTGCTTCGAGCAAGCGGAAGCGAAAAGATGCGAGAGTTCAGTTACCAAACCGTTAGTCGGGTTGTTACCGAATCCCCAATGGGTAACAGAGCGAGTTAATCCGATGCTTATGTGCTGAATCGCCGAGTTTTGCGCCACAAAGAACGCTTATATAACCAGTAACTTTGCCGATGGCAAAGTGCATAAATTTATAAGCGTATGCAAATATCAAAATTCAAGGTTTTGCTTTACCTCAAAAAGAGCAGTTTGGACAAATCGGGCAAAGCACCGATTATGGGGCGCATCACGGTGAACCATTCCATGTCGCAGTTTAGCTGTAAGCTTTCCTGCACACCCGAGTTGTGGAATCCTCGTGAAAGTCGCTTAAAGGGCAAGAGTGGTGAAGCGGTGGAGGTCAATCAGAAAATCGACAAACTCATGCTTCGCATTCATTCCGCATTCGATAGCCTTGTGGAGCGCAATCAGATGTTCGATGCCCAAGCGGTGAAGGATAGCTATCAGGGAAGTCAGAACACGCAAACGCCCTTGCTTTCTCGGCTCAATCAGCACATGGAAGAGCTTAAATCTCGTGTAGGGGTAGATGTTGCCTCGACCTCCTTATCCACTTATTTCTATACGCACCGCTCTCTGAGTGCGTTCATTCAAAGGAAGTTCAAAAGCAAAGATGTGGCATTTGGACAGCTGAACGAGCAGTTCATTCGAGAATATCAAGAGTTCGTTTTAAACGAACAGGGCTATGCCGTGCAGACTGTGCGTCATTACTTAATTGTGCTCAAGAAGATATGCCGAATGGCTTTCAAAGAGGGGCTTTCCGAGAAACTTCATTTCGCCCATTACAAAATTCCCAAACAGGAAAAAACTGCCCCCAAAGCATTGAGTCGGGAGAGTTTCGAGAAGGTACGTGATTTGGTTATTCCGAGCAGATATCTATCGACAATTTTCACCAAAGATTTGTTTCTGTTTGCTTGCTACACGGGCATTTCCTATGCCGATGTGGTTCGCATCACCCATGAAAATCTTTACACCGATGAGGAAGGAAGCCATTGGCTCAAATATCGTCGCAAGAAAACCGACTATCAAGCACGAGTAAAATTGCTTCCCGAAGCGATTGCCCTGCTCGAAAAATACCGCGACGAAAGCAGAGAAACGCTCTTTCCTTTTCAGTCGGCACAGATGGTCAAAGCCAACATGAAAGGACTTCGAGCAATGGCAGATGTGAAAGAACCGATGACCTACCACGCTGGTAGGCATAGCTTCGCCAGTCTGATTACGCTCGAAGAGGGAGTGCCGATAGAAACCATCAGTCGCATGCTCGGACATAGCAATATTCAAACCACCCAAATCTATGCTCGTGTAACACCTCAAAAGCTCTTTGAGGACATGGATAAACTCATCGAAGCAACCCACGATTGGCAATTAGTGCTATAAACCCAGCAAAAACATTAAACAAATGAGAAGTACATTCAAAATACTATGCTATATCAATCGGTCGAAAGTGAAAGCTGATGGCACAACAGCTGTTCTTTGTCGAATCAGCATTGATGGCAAGCAAGCCGTTCTGACCACAGGCATCTATTGCAAGCCCGAAGATTGGAACGCTGCAAAGGGGATAATCAAAATAGCACGAGAAAACAACCGCCTAATGGAGTTCCGCAATCGGGTGGAACACACCTACGAACACATCCTCAAAGAATCGGGAGTGGTGAGCAGTGAATTACTAAAAAACACAATGTTGGGAGTAAACACCACCCCAACAAGCTTGCTCCAATCGGGCGAGGTGGAGTTGGAACGCTTGCGCATTCGCTCAATAGCAATAAACTCCACTTCCACCTATCGGCAATCCCGACTTTCTCAAAAGAATGTACAGGATTTTCTTCTTTCCAAAGGAATGAAAGACATTGCCCTTGCGGATATTACTGAAGATTTCGGCAAGTCATTCAAAATCTTTCTGAAAGTGGCAAATGGTCGAAGTTCAAACTATGTCAATCGCTGCCTAACATGGCTCAATCGTCTTGTCTATATTGCCATCGACCAAGAAGTATTGCGAAGCAATCCGCTGGAAGATGTGTACTATGAGAAGAAAGCACCCGTCCAGCATCCTTATGTGAGTTCGCATGATTTGAAGCGACTTCTTGAAACACCACTAAAAGATGAGCGGATGGAATTGACACGCCGAGCCTTCTTGTTTTCGAGCCTCACGGGACTTGCCTTTGCAGATATTTACAGCCTTTATCCGCAGCATATTGGCAAGACTTCGGAAGGCAGACAATACATCCGTAAGCAGCGTGTAAAAACAAAGGTGGAAGCTTTTATCCCTCTGCATCCGATAGCTGAACAGCTACTCATGCTCTATAATACGGAAGATGATGCCAATCCCGTTTTTCCACTTCCTCCCCGCGATAAGGTTTGGTATGAGATAAACCAAATTGGGAAATTGATGGGCTTGAAAGAAAATCTCTCCTACCATAAATCGAGACATTCATTCGGAACGCTAGCGATTTCATCGGGACTTCCCATCGAGAGCATTGCCAAGATGATGGGGCATGCCAATATCTCCACCACGCAAGGCTACGCCAAAATCACAGAGCAGAAGATATCGAAAGACATGGACAAGCTGATGAAGCGAAGAGAAACAAAGTATAATCACACGAATCAAATCTCAAACCAATGAATAGAGAAATCGTAAAAATAGAACGAGGAGCGGTGCATGTTCCGAAATCTAATCATATTTGGATGACACAACACGAGATTACAAGCCTGTTCGGGTGTTTTGTGTCGAAGGTGAATAGTAATATCCGCTCGATACTCAAAAGCGGTGTGTTGCGAGAATCGGATGTCTGCCGAACCTACAATTATCAAGACGGAAGTTTTGTGGAGCAGTACCATCTGGAAATGATTATCGCCCTTTCATTTCGCATTCAGTCGAGGAATGCTAAGGCGTTTCGGAAGTGGCTGACAAAACGACTATGCGAAGTGGAAATACCCAGTATGCAGATGGTCGTGTTTGAAAGGCAATATTAAAGGGGGACTTCTAAAGATTAGCCCCCTTAAAAGCGCAAAAGTTATTTCCCGTCCAACTTCGGTTATTTCCCGCTAGTCTTCCCAGCCAAGAGGGGGCGGAAGCCTGCGAGAATAACCGAAAGTTCGGGAATAACCTTTGCGAGTAATGGCTTTTTCATGGAAGCCATTACCTGAATTTGTCTTGATAGTTCTCTTCTAGCAGCTTTTCAATGTCCGAAGAGCGATAGAGGATTTTACCGCC
>JBKECD010000001.1:0-2805 GCA_047974225.1 Mangrovibacterium sp. | reverse complement strand
ATAATTTGATATTCAATTTGCGTGTCTCCTAACCCGTAGTAGCGCTGAAGAAGCAAAATTTTAAACATCAAAACAACATCATAAGGCTTAGCTCCTGCGTTGCTCTTTTTATCCTTATTCAATAAGGATTCCTCCAAACTCATCCGAAACATCTCAAAATCAACGGCTGCACTTAGTCGTTCTAGTGGATTGCCTATTTCGGATAGTTTAGAAAGACTATCTTGTTCATCAAAAAGACCTCTATTGCCTGTACTTTTATATTTATGCATATTCATGTGCTTTGATAGCCCTAAAGATAGTAATATTTATTTGAATCCCAAATAATTAATTTTTAGAAGTCCCCCTAAAAACAATTTGGATTTTAATCCTGACAATGACAGTCAATCTGGCCGTCTTCGCTCAACAAAAAGAGCGCTCGTGGGATGAAATTAGTAAAGATTTCAAATGCCCCGACTGGTTTGCCGATGCTAAGCTTGGTATTTGGGTGCATTGGGGCGCTCAAACTCAACCTGAAAATGGAGGCGGATGGTATGCTCGGCACATGTATATGCAGGATGTGGGCAACCAACAATGGGGAGCGGAAGCTTATCCCTACCACTGCAAGACCTATGGGCACCCATCTGAAATCGGCTACAAGGATGTAATCAACGAATGGAAAGCCGAGAACTTAGACACCGACTATCTTTTGAAATATTTCAAAAGCATCGGAGCAAAATATTTTATGGTGCTGGCAAATCACCACGACCATTTCGACAACTTCAATTCGACCTATCACCCATGGAACTCGGTGAATGTCGGTCCTCACAAAGACATCGTGGGTGAATTTGAAAAATCAACCAAAAAAGTAGGACTTCGTTTTGCTGTAAGTTCGCACGACGACCGTTATTTAGGCTGGTGGCTTCCTGCTTTTGGTGCCGACACTTGTGGTGCTTATAAAGATATTCCCTATGATGGCAATATGACTGTGGCGGATGGAAAAGGAAAATGGTGGGAGGGCATGGACCCTGCACAGCTTTACGGACTGCCCCCCGCAAAACGAACACCCGAATGGATTCAAGGAGTGAAAGAAAATTGGGTGCGCCGCCATGTGGAACTATCCACAAAATACGATGTCGATATGCTTTGGTTTGATGGATATGGATTTCCCTATGGTGAATATGGAAAAGAAGCCTGCACAGACTTCTATAATTTCAAACTAAATAAATATGGAAAGCTCGACGCCATCGTCTGCGGAAAAATCGCTAACGAACCAGCCACAATCAAAGACATCGAACGTGGAGGATCTCATGAAATTCTAGCCGAACCATGGCAAGGCACAACCACCTTTGCGAGTTGGTTCTATAAAACAGATCGTGCCATACGCCAAAATTCGCACACCCTTGTGGAAATGCTTGTTGATATGAATAGCAAAAATGGCAACATGATGCTAAATGTCGAGCTACTGCCCGATGGCACTATCCCTGCCGACCACAAAGTGATTCTCGATGAATTTGGCGCATGGATTATGCTCAACCAAGAAGCTATTTATGGCAGCAAACCATGGAAAATATATGGCGACAACCTTGACTCTTATCTCCGAGTGCTCGACACAAACAATGCTGGCGAAACCGACCTTGAAGCTCTTCAAGCTCAAAAGAAAAACGAGCACTTCAATGAGCGCACGATGGATAGTCCTGCCTATGGCAGCGATGAAGTGAGATTCACCACAAAAGATGGTGCTCTCTATATGTTTGTACTAAATCCAAAAGCTGGTGAAATCGAAATCCCTTCTCTAGGATCGAAATCAGAGGTGAACAACAAAAAAATCACTTCAATTAAAATGCTTGGAGGCAAAAAAGCTAAGTTCACACAAAAAGAAGACAAGCTCGTGCTGACTGTTCCTGAAAAGCGACCAAACGAACTAACAGTCGTATTCCGCATTGAAGGCATTCTTTAAGGGGACTTCTAAAAAATAGTTTTTAATTGGGAAAGCTGCTAAATACAGCTGTTAGGTCATTTTATTTTCCGAAGGCATCTTGTAGAGACGCATGCAATTTAAACCAGACGCAAGCAATGCGTCTCTACGTATGTTGTGCCAATGTTTTTTTGCCAATGTTTTTTACTATGCGGCAATCCTGTTATTTTATCAATTTTTCAATCTTTTGTTTTGGAATAAATAATAGATTAATAATTTTGAGAGAATAGAGGTAGTGAGTATATTGCTACCTCTTTTTTTATTCACCTATAAAAAGAATAGTTATGAATAAATGTAGATGGATTTTTATCCTTGCCATGCTGTGTGTTTTCCCAGTAATGGCTCAGCAGAAAGAACTCTCGTGGGAAGAGTTGCGAGAGGAATTTAAGTGTCCTGCGTGGTTTGCTGATGCTAAATTTGGCATTTGGACTTGTTTTGGTCCGCAAACACAACCTGAATATGGCGGAGGATGGTATGCTCGCCACATGTATATGCAAGATGTGGGGAAGCAGCAATGGGGAGCTCGGGCATATGGCTATCATTGTGAAACCTATGGGCATCCTTCGGAAATCGGATATAAGGATGTGATTAATGAATGGAAAGCTGAAAATCTCGATGCAGATGCGCTGTTGGAATATTTCAAAAGCATTGGTGCGAAATATTTCATGGCAATGGCTAATCATCATGAGCATTTCGACAATTTCGACTCGAGCTATCACCCGTGGAACTCGGTGAATGTTGGTCCGCATCGAGATATTGTGGGCGAGTTTGAAAAATCAACTCGAAAAGTGGGTTTGCCCTTTGCGGTGAGTTCGCATGACGACCGATTTCTCGGCTGGTGGCTTCCTGCT
>JBKECD010000026.1:0-50717 GCA_047974225.1 Mangrovibacterium sp. | reverse complement strand
ATGTCCGTCAGCTCGATTAACCTTGACACATTGCCCTTGTCGCTCGAAATAAAGCTTATTTTGTTCAGCTGCTTCACTGCCTTCACCAGCTCGCTATCCGAGGGTTTAACTCGACCTGAATAGTCCGACTCCCCTTTTATGACATAGGCGTTTTTGCCTTTCAGAATGCTGTTTGCCCCAGCTCGCCCAAATTCTCTCCCGAATTGATTGGCGGCTCCTTTCACGATGTTGTTTAAAATGCTCATGCGTTTTTTTACTTTTTTTCTCTGCAAAGAAAATCAATTAAAATGCCAACTGTTGTCATTTCTGATGAAATTTTACGCTTCCCCACTTTTCCGCTCCGCCCTCGTTTTGCGTGTCCGGCTGATGATATTATGCTCTCGGATGAGCGAGGCAACAGCAAGTGAAAACTCGGTGTAATCCACCGTTTTTACCTTGCGCATCGCATTCAGATAGTCCACCAAATCGTGGTTGATTAGTTCTAAAAGCTCTTGGGTCAATTCGGTGGCACTCTCTTCGGCTATTTGCTTCTCTCGGGCAATGCGATAGTCGGTGTATTCCGCTAAACAAGATGCTTGCACGGATTGTAGTTCGGCAATCGCTTCGTCGCAATAAATCAACGCCGAAATAGCCGCTTGCATCGGCTCGCTCTCTAAATCGTCGAGCAACGATGTTACATGTGAATGGATCTCTTTCTGCCCCAATCCCGACACGATTGACTTGTAGTAGTGATTCAGCAGCTTGAGCAGCTCCTTGGCGGGTTTGCTCACCGCAGTTTTTTTCAATCCGCTAAACCCTTTCACCAAGTGATAGAGGTTTTGGAAAGCACTGATTTCCTCAGATCGAAGCGCCAAACGATTGGACTTGACCCGAAGTTTGTTGAGCGCCGATTTCTGCGCCTCGCATTTGTCGCCAATGCTGTCCATCAACTCCATGAGGTGCTCATCGGTGGATTCTTTCAGCAATGTTTTTTGGCTGTGAATGGCTTCCGCCAAACTGAGCATCTCGCCATTTCTGATGTGGCGGTCGGTGTACTTAATTCTTGTAGTCATCTGAAATAATTTTAGTAAAATATACATTTGCCAATCCTTCTGTTTTGATTGGCGATTGAAAGAGCACATCACCCCTCGGTGAAATATTATTTCTAATGCCCCTTCATATATACATATATACTTTCGACCTACTTTTTGCACTTTCCCGAGCACTTTTTTTGAAAATATTTTTCAACCGATGAATTATCAACGAATTAAGGATAAGTTAAAGATTGTTTATAAGGGTTTCACCCCGAATAAATCCCTGCAAGTCCGTCAGGACTTGACTGTGCATAACCCCCAAATTCATCTGGGGAAATTAATAGGCAAGAACAAAATCAAGTCTTCCTACTTAAATAGACTCAACAGATAAAAACAAAATCAGGTCTTTCCACTTAAATAGATTTAACAGATAAAAACACAATCAAGCCTTTCTACTTAAATAGATTTAATGACTAAAAACAAAATCAGGTCTTTCTACTTAAATAGATTTAATGACTAAAAACAAAATCAGGTCTTTCTCACTCGTGAGAAAGACCTGATTAAACTCCATCGGACTTTTCTGCCCAAAGAGAATGCTTTGAATTATGAATTATGACTTATGAATTGGCTTCGCGATTAATCACCGTTAGGTCAACTCATAATTCATAACTCATAATTCATAATTCATAACTCTTACACTCCACCTCGCCTTTTAAGGCGGAAAGGGTGATGCGCATCAAAGCTTCCATTTCATCTTCACCGGGATAAACGGTTACGGGGGCGAGAAATTCTATACGCCCACGAATATTTCCCACCACTCGCTCATTTTGGGCAATACCTCCAGTGAGGATGATGCCATCAATATCGCCTTTGAGCACCGTGGCGCAAGCGCCAATTTCCTTAGCCACCTGATAGCACATCGCTTCAATGATTAATTTGGCGTGTGCATCGCCTGCATCGGCTCGCTGAGTGGCTTCGAGTGCTTGGTTTGTGCCTAGGTGAGCCACTATTCCACCTTGCCCCACTACTCTCTTTTTCATTTCTTCCTTGGTGTATTTGCCACTGAAACAAGCTTCTATCACATCGCCCGCAGGCAAAGTGCCCGAGCGCTCAGGCGAAAATGGCCCGCTGCCTGTGATGGCTTCATTCACATCAATCACCCGACCTTTTCGGTGTGCGCCTACTGAAATTCCACCTCCCATGTGTGCCACGATGAGGTTTAGTTCGTCATATTTTTTACCTTGACTTTGAGCAAAAAGACGAGCCACGGCTTTTTGATTGAGCGCATGGAAAATCGAGCGTCGAGGCATCTCGGGCAGCCCGCTGATGCGTGCCACATCTTCCAGCTCGTCCACCACCACCGGGTCGGCAATATAGGCTTTGCAGCCATTGTTCAGACTTTGGGCAATGTCATCGGCAATCAGCCCGCCGAGATTGCTCGCATGCTCGCCTTGCACCCCTGCTTTGAGGTCGGCTTTCAAGGCGTCATTCACTTCATAAATGCCCGACTCGATGGGCTTCACCAAGCCGCCCCGACCGATAACAGCCGAGATTTTATCCATCTCAATATCGGCATCTTTCAATTCCGAAAGAATAACATCTCTTCGGAAATGATATTGCTCGGCAATGGAATTAAACGGAGCAAGCTCCTCATTAGAGTGCTTGATGTTTTTCAAAAAAACAGATTGCTGGTCTTGATAAACCGCAATTTTGGTCGAGGTCGAACCCGGATTAATAGCTAAAATTCTGTACATGATTTTATGGGGTTATGGGTTTATGGGTTTATGGGTTTATGGGTTTATGGGTTTATGGGTTTATGGGTTTATGAGTTTATGAGTTTATGAGTTCCTGAGTGCAGGGTTACCCTGAAAGGGTATTCCGTAATAGCCCCGGCATTCATGCCAGGGTATAAGTAACGAAATGAAACCAAAGCCTGAAAGGCTGACCCGTATAGATTTATATTGTATGGGTCGGACTTTCAGCCCTCATGTAACACCGTACTTATACCTAGGCATAAATGCCTAGGCTATTACAGTTTTGCCTTACAGGCAAGTAAAGTATCACCCAAGAGCTGCAAAAAGGATACTATAATATTTCGTGTCTTCGCTATCGCTGCGCGAGGTGAGCACGATGGGGGCTGCTGCCCCGAGAATCACCGAAGCCACACGAGCTTTGGCAAAGAAGACGAGCGATTTATAAAGCACATTGCCCACCTCAATGTCGGGCATCACCAGAATATCGGTGTCGCCAGCCACTCGGCTTTTGATGTTTTTGTGCTTCGCACTGTCCATGCTCACAGCATTGTCGAAAGCCAGCGGTCCATCAATGATGCAGTTTTTGATTTGGTCGCGCTGCTGCATTTTCGAGAGCAAGGCGGCATCGAGCGTGGCTTGCATGTTTTCATTCACCATCTCAATCGCCCCGAGCACTGCCACTTTGGGTTCTTCAACACCGATTTTATTCAGATAGCTCACCGAATTATTCACAATCTGAATTTTGTCTTGCAGGTTGGGGGCAATGTTCATCGCCACATCGGTTACCCCGATAAGTTTGTGGTAGTTTTCCACCTCGAAATAGGCGAAGTGCGACAGTAATCGACCGGTGCGCAATCCCCAATCCTTATTGAGTACACCTTTTAATAGGTATGGCGTAGCCACTTTTCCTTTCATCAGGAAGTGCGCTCGCCCACTGCTCACCAAGCTCACGGCAATACGCACCGCTTCGGTTTCATCTTTCACATTCATAAACTCCACTTCGCTCCCAAATTCGAGCCCGAGTTCGGCAATGATTTCTCGGGTTTTCGCTTCATCGCCCACAAAAATCGGAGTGATAAGTCCCCGATGATATGCCCGAGCGATTGCACCCAAGGAATGCTCATCATGAGAAACAGCTAAAGACAAAATTCTTCGTTCGCCACCCTTTTCGATGGCACTTTCTAGGTCGGATAGTTTCTGAAACATATGCTATTGGTTTAATTTCGGGCTAATATACACTTTGTGTATATATCTTCCTAATATCAAAAGAAAATAAATCCCCCACTCTTTCTGCGGATATAAAAAAAGTGCCACTCGAAAGCGGCACTTTAATTTTAAATTGTAAGCCTATTGATAAACTTCATCCATATTGAATAAGGTGAAAGCCCAAATATTGGCATATTCTTCTATTGTCTTCGATTTTGGTTTTCCAGCACCATGACCAGCATCTTTTGAAATCATGATGAGCAAAGGGTTGTCGTGTGCGGCTTTTTCTTGCAACGTGGCGGCAAACTTGAAGGAGTGCGCTGGCACTACCCGGTCGTCATGGTCGGCAGTGGTGACTAAAGTGGCGGGATAGACCTGATTTTCTTTCACATTGTGCAGCGGTGAATAGGCATAGAGGTAGTCGAACATCTCTGGAGAATCTTCGCTCGTGCCATAGTCGGTCGCCCAATATCTTCCGATGGTGAAATGCTGATAGCGAAGCATGTCGAGCACGCCCACCGCAGGCAGAGCCACGGCAAATAAGTCTGGACGCTGTGTGAGGCAAGCCCCCACGAGCAATCCGCCATTTGAGCCCCCTTGAATGACAGTCTTGGCAGGCGAGGTATATTTTTCCGCTTGCAGATATTCAGCCGCAGCGATGAAATCGTCAAACACGTTTTGCTTCTGCAACTTCGTGCCGGCTTTGTGCCACGCCGCACCATATTCGCCCCCTCCACGAATGTTCGCCACCGCTACAACGCCTCCATTTTCGAGCCATGGAATGCGTGTAATGCTGAAACCCGGAGAAATAGCATTGTTGAAACCACCATAGCCATAAAGTAAGGTGGGGTTTGTGCCATCGAGTGCCAATCCTTTTTTGTGGATAATAAACATGGGCACTTGTGTGCCATCCTTACTGGCATAAAACACTTGCTTGGTTTCATATTGCGAGCCATCAAATTGAATGGCTGATTGCTTATAAAGCGTGGACTTGCCTGTGGCAATGTCATATTTATAAGTGTCGGAAGGCGTGGTGAAAGAAGTGAGCGTATAGAATGTAAAGTCAGCATCCTCATCACCGCCAAACCCGCTAGCCGAGCCAATGCCCATTTGCACATCGCTTTCAAATTCGCCATTCGGATTATACACTTTCACCAATGATTTGGCATCTTTCAGATAGAAACAGAAAAGCTTTCCTCCGGTATATCTCACCCCTTCGAGCGTTTCTTCTACTTCAGGAATCAGCACCTTCGCATTGTCTAAGTTTGGTTTCTTGGCATCAAGTTCGAGCAATTGATACTTGGGAGCTTTCCAGTTGGTCTTCACCAAAAACTTATCATCTATCGCTTTCACGACACTCCAATTATTATCGAAATTTGATACAATTTGTTGGGGGATGATTTTCTTGCCATCAGGCTTGAAAGTAGCCAAACGAGCCCCCGAAGTTGATTCTGTGGTGTAGATGAAGCCATATTTTTCATCCTGACTCACATTGATTGAATAACCCCATTTAGGGTTTGCCTTGTCCTCATAGGCAAGCACATCTTTATCTTGCGAAGTGCCAACTTTGTGGTAGAATATTTGCGAATCACGATTTTCTCCTTTCAAAGCGTCGCCATCGGCAGGTTTTGGATAGCGGGTATAGTAAAAACCATCTTTATACCAAGCAATGCCAGTGAATTTTGCCCACACGATATGGTCGGCTAAAAGTTCTTTCGATGCAATATCCATCACAAATATTTCGCGCCAATCCGAGCCTGAGCGAGAAATTGCATAAGCCAAATACTTGCCATCTTTTGAAATTGCATAATCGCTCAACGCCACTGTTCCGTCTTCAGAAAGCGTGTTGGGGTCGAACAAAAGCTGAGCTTCCTCATCGAGCGAGCTTCTATAATATAGCACACTTTGGTTTTGCTTGCCATTATTACGCATCTCCAACCAATAGTTCCGCACTTTGTAAGGAGCTGAAACAGAAGCATAGTCCCACACTTCTGTCAGTCGGTTCTTAATGGCATCACGGAAAGGAATTTGGTCGAGGTAGTTGAATGTAGCTGCATTTTCAGCATCTACCCATTGCTTGGTTTCCTCGCTGTTGTCATCTTCCATCCACCGATAAGGGTCGGCAACGGCCGTTCCAAAATAGTCATCACTCACACTCCCCTTTTGAGCTTGGGGATAGCTAATCTCTTGATTCATTTTCATTCTTTTGGTTGAAATCGAGTTGCAAGCCGGCGCAATTGCCAAGCTCACGAGGCAACAACTCATGAAAGTTGCCGATAGCATTTTGCTTTTGTTCATCTGCATAAGAAATATTTTAGAAGTTTCCTTTAATTTAGGTCAGCAAATATAGTAAATACGGTAAAGAAAAAGCCCCTCCGATGAAATATTTCATCGGAGGGGCTTTCGATATGCTCTAATTTGTGTTCTTAGTTCTTCTTCACATACTGTGTGAGAATCACAATCTGCTGACCATTGACTTTTCCCTCGATGTGATCGGGATTGTCAGCCACCAATGAAATATTACGCACTGCCGTGCCTCGTTTGGCAGTAAAACCGCCACCTTTCACCACCAAATCCTTGATGAGCACCACCGAGTCGCCTGCTGAAAGTACGGCTCCGTTAGAATCAATGTGCTTCACCGCAGCGTCATCGCTCATGCCTTGCTTCGCCCACTTCAGTTGCTCTTCGTCCATATAGAGCATATCTTTCAAATCATTTGCCCAGCCTTCAGCATTCAATCGGCTCAACATGCGATAGGCCATCACTTGCACGGCAGGCACTTCGCTCCAAGCCGAATCGTTTAGGCATCGCCAATGGTTCACATCAAGCTCCTCGCCATTGATTTCACTCGCACATTTGGCACACACCAAAATACATTTATCACTATGATTTTCTTCCACTGGAGGAATGGCATAAACAGTCAAACCATCGGTTGCTCCACACAATTCACACACTTCACCACTTCTCTCTTTCAGGGTCTTTTCAATACTCATACTTGTTTTCTTATTGATTTTTTCGATTGATATGGGGACAAATATACGAATCCTTTTCGCTTTAGTCGTAAAATTTCTTGATAAAAGGAGTATATCCTTGCTGTTTGCAGACTTGTATTTTCCACCAGCCAATGATAAGACCGCTACCATAACCCAACAATTGCACAAATGATGAGGCGATGGACAATAAACTCACAACAACACTCTTAGTCCTTAGCAGCGCATCTAGAAAAATTAAAATCACAAATGGCGATAGTAGCATAGCCGACTGCCAATAAAGGCACGAAGCAAACAATACAAATAGACATGCAAGGGTGAAAAGAGATGGCAATAAATGCACTAACTTTAAGGTATTAGGATGCTTTTTAGTCAATACAACACGTGCAACGCCCGAGTTGAAAACCTGCTTGAAAAACTGCTTAAAGTTGGTGCGCCGTTTGTGATAAACCCACGCTGACGGGAAAAGCCTACTGCTATATCCATTCTCAATTATTCTATAACTTAAATCCACATCTTCACCAAAACGCATATTCGAAAAACCGCCTAAAGCATTGAAAACACTTCGCTTAATTCCCATATTAAAGCTTCTAGGATAAAACTTGTCGATACTTTTCGACTTCCCACGGATACCTCCGGTGGTGAAAAACGAAGTCATCGAATAATTTATCGCCTTTTGCGTATCGGTGAATGAGTCATCCGCTCGGTCGGCACCACCAAAGGCGTCGCAATCCCGATTATTCAGCTCCTCTTCAAGTGCCTCGAGGTATCGGGGTGGAACAATGCAGTCTGAATCGAGAAATATCAAATAATCTCCCCTACTTCTTTCAGCTCCAAAGTTGCGTGTCAATCCTGGTCCTGAATTTGACTTGAAAAAATATTTAATATCCAAAGAGGCTGCATATTCTGCCACCACATCATCACATCTTTCTGATGAACCATCTTCCACCACAATAATTTCAAAATCGCCAGACTCCTGCGTAGAAAGACTTTGAATTAACTCCTCCAACTCCTCCTTGCGATTATACACCGGAACAATGATTGAAAAAAACATCCTGCTTTTATGATTTAATTAAAATTTAGAAATTAGAGCGCCGTTCCATGCGAAATTAATCCGCCTTTCGGCTTCGCCTCACCAACCACACTCCATACAATATTAAAGGAACACTCAGCCACTGCCCCATGTTGAGCCTCATGCCTGCTTCAAATGCGCTTTGGTCGTTTTTGATGAATTCAATCAGAAAACGTGCACTAAAGACCATCACAGCAAACAAACCACTTAGAAATCCTTCGCGCAGATAAGCTTTTCGCTTGAAAAATTGAAAATAAAGAATGCCAAAAACAATGAAATAACAAATCGCCTCATAAATTTGGGTGGGATGCTTTGCTATGGTTTCACCATTAAATACAAAGATGAATCCCCAAGGCAAATTAGTGGCTGTGCCATAGATTTCCGAGTTCATGAGGTTGCCGATGCGAATCAATCCTGCCAAGGGTGCTGCGCACACCGCCACCTTGTCCATCACCCACAAAAACGAAGTCTTTCCTGTCGCTTTGCTCCAGATGAACAACGCCAACATCACCCCAACTACCCCACCATGACTTGCCAATCCGCCATGCCATGTTTTGAGTATTTCAGACGGGTGTTCGCGAAAGAATGCCCAATCATAAAAGAAAACGTGCGCTAATCGCGCACCGAGCATGCCCGAAATGAAGATGAGAATAAATAAGGTATCGACCAGCTCAAGGCTTACGCCTTCTCGCTTAAACATCTTCCGTCCCAAGAAATACCCCAAGGTGAATGCCACCGGAAACATCAGCCCATACCATCTCAATTCGGTTGCCCCAAATTGAAATGCTATGGGACTGACATCCCATGTGATGAAGCTTAAGTTCATCGTTATTTCTTAGTTGCTTTCTTATTTCCCCCCGATGGCTTATACGCAACAGGCGGACGATTCATCGCACGCCACATCATGTAGCCTCCGAAGATGACAAACGGAATACTGAGCCACTGCCCCATGTTGAGTGTCATTGTGGCTTCAAAAGCTTCTTGGTCTTCTTTGATGAACTCGATGAAGAATCGAGCTACGAAAATCAACACAAAAAACAGCCCGAAGATAAAGCCCTCACGCTTGCGAATTTCTGTTTTGAAATACAAAAACATGAGGAGAATGAATGAGAATAGATAGCTCAATGATTCATAAATCTGAGTAGGATGTTTCGCCACGGTTTCGTGGTTTCTTTCGAAGATGAAGCCCCAAGGCATGCTCGTTTCGATGCCATAAATCTCAGAGTTCATCAGATTGCCAAAACGAATCATCGCTGCCACCAATGCTGTGGGCACAACTACTCTATCGAGTATCCAATAAATCGGACGTTTTGAAATCTTCTTGCTCCAAAAAAGAAGTGCAATGAAAATTCCAATCGTGCCGCCATGACTGGCAAGCCCGCCATGCCACACCATCAGGATTTCGCCGAGATTGTGCTTATAATAGTCCCATGCATAGAAGAACACATGACCTAATCGCGCGCCCACAATGGTGGCGATGAGCATATACATGAACAAACTGTCCATCCATTTCACATCATCACCCTCTCGTTTGAGCATGCGCTCCACAATGTTGTAGCCAATTAAGAATCCGAGGGCAAACATCAAGCCATACCAACGCACCGACAAGCTGCCAATGTGGAAGATTTCAGGATTGACATTCCAATGAATAAATAAGTTTTCCATAATTTGTTTTTTAAAAGTTCTCGAGTGCTCAAGTGCTCAAGTGCTCGAGTGCTAGGTCAATAGCAAAGCTACTCGAGAACTTGAGCACTCGATTACTCGTGTACTTGCTCTTTATTCTCCCCCTCGTCCGTGGCACGCCTTAAATTTCTTGCCACTGCCGCAAGGACAAGGCTCATTGCGTCCTACTTGCTTTTCTACTCGCACAGGCTGCACTGGTCGTGGACGTTGCGGAGCTTGCGCTCCTGCCATCGGATTGTCGAAGTCATTCTTTTCCGTCTGCATGCGACTCATATCCGTGCGGCGTTGAGCTTCCGCTTCGCGCACTTGATTAGGGTCTTGCGTTGGAATGTGTGCTTTCATCAGCGAAGAAACAATGTCTTCATTCACCTTGCCAATCATGGCTTTAAAGAGGTTGAAGGACTCGAATTTATAAATCAACAGTGGATCTTTTTGCTCATAAGTAGCATTTTGTACCGACTGTTTCAAGTCGTCCATCTCGCGCAATTGCTCTTTCCAAGCTTCGTCGATGGTCATCAGCACAATCTGCTTTTGGAAAGCTTTCACCAACTCCTTGCCTTGATTTTGATAGGCTTTTTCCAAATTAGTAATAATTTGGAAAACTCGCTTACCTTCCGAAATTGGAATCACAATGTTTTTATATTGATGCCCTTTGTTTTCCTGCACATCCTTAATCACTGGCCAAGCTTGCTTGGCAATGGCTTCCACCTTGCGAGAATACGAGCCAATCATCACTTGATAAATTGTGTCGATAATTTGCTCTGGCTTTTGACTGCGGAACTCGTCTTCTGAAACAGGCGATTCAATCGAGCAGATGCGAATTAATTCCAATTTGAACTCCTCATAGTCGCCACCATAGTTATTATTCACGATGCTTTCCACCGAGTCATACATCATGTTGAGCAAATCCACATCAAGGCGTTCGCCATAAAGGGCGTGGCGACGCTTGGTATAAATCACCTCACGCTGCGAGTTCATCACATCATCATATTCGAGTAATCGCTTGCGAATGCCGAAATTATTCTCTTCTACTTTCTTCTGCGCACGCTCAATCGACTTGGTAATCATCGAATGTTGAATCACTTCGCCCTCTTCCAATCCTATTCTATCCATGATGCTAGTGATGCGCTCGGAATTAAATAGGCGCATCAAATTATCTTCGAGCGACACAAAGAATTGCGATGAACCGGGGTCGCCTTGGCGACCTGCACGTCCGCGCAACTGGCGATCGACACGACGAGAGTCGTGTCGCTCCGTGCCCACAATAGCCAAACCGCCTGCGGCTTTCACCTTGTCGGTGAGCTTAATGTCGGTACCACGACCAGCCATGTTAGTCGCAATCGTAACCATGCCTTCATGACCCGCTTCCGCCACAATGTCCGCTTCACGTGCGTGAAGCTTCGCATTCAGCACATTGTGCTTAATGCCACGCATTTTGAGCATGCGGCTGAGCAATTCTGAAATCTCCACCGAGGTCGTACCCACTAAAACTGGGCGACCTTGCTGGTGCATTTCAATCACTTCTTCAATAACTGCATTATATTTTTCACGCTTGGTTTTATAGACTTTATCCTCACGGTCATCACGCTGAATCGGACGGTTAGTTGGAATCACCACCACATCCAATTCATAGATGTTCCAGAACTCGCCTGCTTCGGTTTCCGCCGTACCGGTCATACCCGATAGTTTGGTGTACATGCGGAAATAGTTTTGCAGCGTTACGGTGGCAAAGGTTTGCGTTGCTGCTTCCACTTTTACCCGCTCTTTCGCTTCAATCGCTTGGTGCAAGCCGTCGGAATAACGACGACCTTCCATGATACGCCCTGTTTGCTCATCCACAATCTTCACCTTGTTGTCCATCACCACATATTCTTGGTCTTTCTCAAACATGGCGTAGGCCTTGAGCAATTGGTTGATGGTGTGCACACGCTCCGACTTCACGGCATAGTTTTGCAACAGCTCATCTTTTTTCTCCACTCGTTCTTGCGAAGACATCGCTGTATTTTTTTCCAACTCAGCAATCTCCGAGCCTACATCAGGAAGCACGAAGAATAGTGGGTCATCCACATCGTTTGAAATCAAGTCGATACCCTTATCTGTCAGCTCCACTGAGTTTTGTTTTTCCTCAATGATGAAGAACAACTCATCGGTTACTTTGTGCATCTCCTTATTATTGTCTTGCATATAGAAGTTCTCAGTCTTCTGCATGGCAGCTTTGATGCCTTCTTCACTTAAGAACTTAATCAGTCCGTTGGTTTTAGGCAAACCTTTATGCGCTTGGAGCAATTTGAAAGCTCCCTCTTCTTTTTCTTCTTTCGTTGGATTTTCCTTGCCTAGAAGTTTTTTGGCTTCGCTCAATCGTTGTGTTACCAAAGTGCGTTGTGCTTGCACCAAGCGTTCCACTTTCGGCATCAACTCTTCAAACTTCTGATTGTCGCCTTTTGGCACCGGACCTGAAATAATCAGCGGTGTACGTGCATCATCAATCAACACCGAATCGACCTCATCGACAATCGCATAATGGTGCTTACGTTGCACCAAATCTTGCGGATTAATCGCCATATTATCGCGGAGGTAGTCGAAACCAAACTCATTGTTTGTGCCATAAGTAATGTCGGCATTATAAGCCTTACGTCTTTCATCAGAATTCGGCTGATGCTTATCAATACAATCCACGCTCAACCCATGGAACTCAAAGATTGGACCCATCCACTCCGAGTCGCGTTTTGCCAGATAATCATTGACCGTAACTACGTGCACACCTCGTCCAGCAAGGGCATTCAAGAACACAGGCAAAGTCGAAACGAGCGTTTTCCCCTCCCCTGTTGCCATCTCGGCAATCTTGCCCGAGTGCAACACAATACCGCCAATCAGCTGCACATCATAGTGAATCATGTTCCACTTGATTTCATTGCCACCAGCGTGCCACGAGTTAAACCAGATTGCTTTGTCGCCATCAATTTCCACACAATCTTTGTGGGCGGCGAGATTGCGATCGAAGTCAGAAGCCGACACCTCAATTTCATTATTTTCGGTAAAACGTTGCGCAGTAAGCTTCACAATAGCAAAAGCCGTAGGCAAGATTTCATTGAGCACCTCCTCAATTTTGGTTTTGATTACTTCCTCCAGCTTATCTACTTGCTCATAGATCTTTTCGCTTTCTTGAATATCCGATTCTTCTGCCTTTGCTTTGAGTGAAGCAATTTCGTCTTGCTCCGCACGGATATAATCTTGAATTTTCACTTTCAATGCCGCTGATTCGGCACGAAGCTCGTCATTTGAAAATTGAGCGATGCGCTCAAACTCTTTCTTTACTTCATTTAAAATTGGTGTAACCTCTTTCAAATCACGGTCGGATTTATTCCCGAGGAACGCACCTAGAATTTTATCAATAAAACCCATTTTATTTTTGTGTTATACGTTATCTAATTTTCAGTTTCGCAAATGTAGTTAATATCGGGGACATAGCATGTATTGCGTAATCTTTTTTCACATCAAAAAAGCCTCGTTGCTTTCGCAACGAGGCTTCACCTGTTTATTTCACCCAATGGATTACTAGTTTTTTACTTTATCAACAATCGCTTTGAAAGCTTGGGGTTGATAAACAGCTAAATCGGCAAGAACCTTACGGTTAATATCAATGTTGTTCTTTTTCAACAAACCGATGAATTGCGAATAGCTCATTCCCTCCATGCGCACGGCAGCGTTGATACGCTGAATCCACAATGCACGGAAGTTGCGTTTTTTACTCTTACGGTCGCGGTAGGCATATCCTAAACCTTTTTCATAGGTATTCTTTGCTACCGTCCACACGTTTTTACGTGCTCCCCAGTTTCCTCTTGTTGCCTTGAGGATTCTTTTTCTACGGGCTCTTGAAGCCACGTGGTTGACTGATCTTGGCATAATTTTCTTTTTTAAGTGGATAGCGTCTTGCTCACTTTGCAAGTTCTTGTTGGGCTACTCCACCATTAAACATTTAATTGTCTTAAAACTCTTCTTAATTGAAAAGTGCGCTTACTTCATAGCAAGCAATTTTTTCACGTTGCTCACATCTGCAGGGTGCACCAATGTAGCGTGTGTCAAATTGCGTTTTTGCTTTTTAGTTTTCTTAGTCAAGATATGACTTTTGAAAGCGTGCTTTCTTTTCAATTTTCCGGTACCAGTAAGTTTGAAACGTTTTTTGGCACCAGAATTGGTTTTCATTTTTGGCATCTGTCCTGAATTTTTATTCGAAGAATTACTTCTTCTTCTTAGGTGAAATAAACATGGTCATTCTTTTTCCTTCCAGCTGTGGCATCTGCTCCACCTTCCCCCAGTCTTCCAAGGCTTGTGCGAATTTCAAAAGCAAGATTTCGCCTTGCTCTTTAAACAAAATCGAACGTCCTTTGAAGAATACGAAAGCTTTCACTTTTGCACCTTCCTGCAAGAATTTCTCGGCATGACGAAGCTTGAATTGGAAATCATGCTCATCGGTCTGTGGACCGAAGCGGATTTCCTTGATTACAACTTTCACAGCGTTAGCCTTAATTTCCTTTTGCTTTTTCTTTTGCTGATAAAGGAATTTGTTGTAATCAATTATTCTACACACAGGTGGTTCTGCATTTGGCGAAATCTCCACCAAATCCAACTCTTGCGAGGCAGCCATTGCTAGAGCTTCTTTCAACGGGTAAACCCCTTGATTTTCGATGTTATCTCCAACAAGTCGCACTTCTTTAGCGCGAATTTTCTCATTTAACTTGTGCTGAGGCTCTGTATCCACACGGTAACCTCTGCGTCTTTGCTTATTTACTGCGATAGCTTTAAACTTTTAGTTAATTATAAAATGCTGATAATTGTTCTTTTACTTCATCATCCAAGTATTGAGCAAACGCTTCGATAGTCATCGAACCTTTATCACCATCGCCTTGCTTGCGCACCGAAACCTCGCCAGCTTCGGCTTCTTTTTCGCCGACAATAAGCAAATAAGGGATACGTTTTAACTCGTTATCTCGAATTTTGCGACCGATTTTCTCATTACGATCATCAATCACGGCGCGAATATCGGAATTATTTAGAATATTTGAAACTTTTCCCGCATAATCATTGAATTTTTCGCTAATTGGTAACACTACACACTGCTCGGGAGTCAGCCACAATGGAAATTTACCTGCTGTGTGCTCAATCAACACCGCCACAAAACGCTCCATCGAACCGAATGGCGCACGGTGAATCATGATTGGGCGATGCGGTTTGTCATCAGCTCCAGTATATTTCAAATCAAAACGCTCGGGCAAGTTATAATCCACTTGAATTGTGCCCAATTGCCAGCTTCTGCCCAAAGCATCTTTCACCATGAAATCAAGCTTCGGACCATAGAATGCCGCCTCCCCTAGTTCGGTGATGGTTTCCAATCCTTTTTCGGCACAAGCCTCGATAATCGCAGCTTCTGCCTTATCCCAATTCTCTGAAGAACCAATATATTTTTCAGGCTTGTTGGGGTCGCGCAATGAAATCTGAGCGGTATAATTATTTAGTCCCAAGCTATTGAAGATGATAAACACAATGTCAATCACTTTCTTAAACTCGTCTTTCAATTGGTCGGGACGGCAAAATAAGTGCGCATCATCTTGCGTGAAACCACGCACCCTTGTCAGTCCGTGCAACTCGCCACTTTGCTCATAGCGATACACTGTGCCAAATTCTGCCAAGCGCACAGGCAAATCTTTATAGGAATGCGGCTTACTTGCGAAAATTTCACAGTGGTGAGGGCAGTTCATTGGTTTAAGCATATATTCCTCACCCTCTTGTGGCGTGCGGATAGGCTGAAACGAATCAGCACCATACTTTTGGAAGTGCCCTGATGTTTTATATAGTTCCACATTTCCGATGTGTGGAGTCATTACTTGTTGATAATCGAAGCGGCGTTGCACTTTTTTCAAGAAATCCTCTAATTGCAAGCGAAGCTGAGTACCCTTGGGTAGCCACAACGGCAATCCCATGCCCACTTTTTGCGAGAAGGTGAAAAGTTCCATCTCCTTGCCAATCTTACGATGGTCGCGTTTTTTGGCTTCTTCTAAAAGCACCAAATACTCATCGAGCATCTTTTGTTTGGGGAAAGACACGCCATAGACACGAGTAAGCATTTTGTTTTTCTCATTTCCTCGCCAATATGCCCCAGCGATTGAGGTCAATTTCACTGCCTTAATAAAGGAAGTGTTTGGCAAGTGAGGTCCACGACACAAATCGGTAAATCCACCCTGGTTATATAAGGTAATCGTACCGTCTTCCAGCTCGCTGATTAACTCTGTTTTATACTCATCATTTTTGGCAGCAAACATTTTCAAAGCTTCTTCCTTTGAAATATCCGAGCGCACCAAATCACACTTCAAGCGTGCGAGTTCAATCATTTTCTTCTCAATCGCCACAAGGTCTTTTTCCACCAATTGTGCTTCATTGGGAAGCTCCACATCATAGTAAAAACCGGTATCAACCGTCGGACCAATACCGAATTTCGTGCCTGGATACAGCACATCAATCGCTTCTGCCATCAAGTGAGCCGAAGTGTGCCAGAAAGTTTCCTGACCTTGACGATCGTCCCATTTGTGCAATTTAATCGACGCATCTGCTGTGATTGGGCGATTCAAATCCCACACCATGCCATCCACTGAAATAGCTAATACTTCTTTTGCTAGTTGGCTGCTCAATGCTTGCGCAATGCCAAGCCCTGTAATGCCCGACTCATACTCACGAATGCTGCCATCGGGAAATGTAATATTAATCATACTACTCATTTATTGTGTTTGCGACTATACTATATTATATAGTCTATTTTTTTTGATGCTGCAAAGGTAATTATTCAACTTCATATATTAAACTGTTTCAAGAAATAATTGCATTGCTTTCGGTTTATACAAAGCTTCATTTTAAATCTAAAGCCCGCTTTCCCAATTTTGGTTTTGCATATTTTAAATCTAAAAACGGCTTTTCTGATTTTGGTTTTGCATATTTTGAATCTGAAATAGGCAATTCTGATTTTAGGAAAGCATATTTTGAATCTGAAATAGGCAATTCTGATTTTAGGAAAGCATATTTTGAATCTGAAATAGGCAATTCTGATTTTAGAAAAACGGATTTTGAATCTAAAAACCGTCTTCCTGATTTTAGCATGCACATCAAAAAAATCAAATATTGCCTTTTCTAATTTCAGCATGCGCATCAAAAAATCAAATATTGTCTTTTCTAATTTCAGCATGCGCATCAAAAAATCAAATATTGCCTTTTCTAATTTCAGCATGCGCCCTAGCATATTATTTGATTGCCTGAGTCATCATCGAAGCCTTACAAAAATATTAAATATCCTTTATACTAGTCGAGCATTCGCAAAAAACCACTTTCTTTGTATGTTAAATTTATTTACCCCTAAAACCCAATCAAAATATGATACCTACTAAAATCACAAAAATTGCATGCATCGGAGCTGGCTATGTAGGAGGTCCAACCATGGCAGTAATCGCCCAACAATGCCCTCATATTCAAGTAACAGTGGTGGACATCAACGCCCAACGAATTGCAGCGTGGAATGATGCTGACTTAAGCAAACTCCCCGTCTATGAACCCGGACTTGACAAGGTGGTGGGCGAAGCTCGCGGACGAAACCTCTTCTTTTCCACTGAAGTGGAAAAAGCAATTGATGAAGCACAAATGATTTTCATGGCAGTAAACACCCCCACCAAAACCTTTGGCGTGGGCAAGGGCATGGCTGCCGATTTGAAATTTATCGAGCTTTCAGCTCGCCAAATTGCCCGTGTGGCAAAAGACGATAAAATTGTAGTAGAGAAATCCACCCTACCCGTTCGCACTGCTGAGTCCATCAAAACGATTCTTGAATCGGAAGGAAAAGGACTCACTTTCAAAGTGCTTTCAAACCCTGAGTTTCTGGCAGAAGGCACTGCGATTGAAGACCTATATAAGTCAGACCGAGTGCTGATTGGTGGCGATCAAGACGAAGACGGATTGAAGGCTATCGAAGCCTTAGTGGATGTCTATTCTAACTGGATTCCACGAGAAAAAATTCTGACTACTCGCTTGTGGTCGTCGGAACTTTCCAAGCTCACCGCCAATGCTGTGCTTGCCCAACGCATTTCAAGCATTAACGCCATTTCGGCTTTGTGCGAAAAAACAGGCGCTGATGTCGATGAAGTGGCTCATGCTATCGGCATGGATTCTCGCATTGGGGCTAAATTTCTAAAATCATCCGTTGGTTTTGGCGGCTCATGCTTTCAAAAAGACATTCTCAATTTAGTCTATCTCTGTCATTACTTCGGATTGCCCGAAGCTGCGGACTATTGGGAGCAAGTAGTGATTTTAAACGACTATCAGAAAGAACGGTTCGCCCAAAATATTATTTCAAGTTTGTTTAACACCGTTTCTGGCAAACATATTGCATTCCTTGGTTGGGCCTTCAAAAAGGACACCAACGACACGCGCGAAAGTGCAGCCATCTATGTGGCGGACACCTTGCTACAAGACCGCGCAGAGATTCATGTGTATGACCCTAAAGTGAGTGCCGAGCAGATTTATGCTGATTTGGAATACCTGCAAAAGAACCGCCGTGCTGCCACCTTTGGCGTGGAAGCTCCCGAGACTCTCTCTAGCGAAACCATCCGCTCGCTAGTGCATGTGCACTCTTCAGCAAAAGAAGCCACACACAATGCACATGCGATTGCAATCCTCACCGAATGGGAGGAATTTAAAACCCTCAATTGGGAGACTATATATAATAGTATGAAAAAACCAGCTTTCTTATTTGACGGTCGAAACATCTTAAACCGAGAAGAAATCACCAAAATAGGATTCCAATTGCATTCCATCGGAAAAGGGTGATAAAGTAGCTAAGCACCTAAGTAACAACTGGGGTACTTAGGGTACTTAGGCTACTTACGCACTCAAAAAAGCAAACGATGAAAGGAATTTTATCCATATCATTTTGTCTTCTTCTATCCTGTTTGGGATGGGCGCAGCCGCAATTCACCGTGGTGCTCGACCCCGGTCATGGGGGCTTCGACCCCGGCGCATTGGGGAATAAAATCACGGAAAAAAACATCGTGTTAGATTACTCGCTGGAAATCGGGAAAATCGTAAATCAGCTGGACGAAACAATCAATATCATATATACACGCACCAGTGATAAATTTGTGCCGCTACACCAACGAGCTGCCATCGCCAATGAAAACAACGCTGAACTCTTCATGTCGATACATGTAAACTCCTTCCCCAAGCCCTATATGCACGGGTTTGAGATATTTATCATCGGGATGCACGATTCAGAGGAAAACCTAAACACGGCAAAAAAAGAAAATGCGGTGATTTTAATTGAAGACAATTATAAAACACAATACGAAGACTTCGACCCTAATTCTTCGGAATCCTATATCATCTTCGACCTAATTCAAGAAGAATACCTATTAAATAGTGCTGATTTTTCTATCTGCATTCAAAACAACATCCCTAAATACACCTCTAGGAGAAATCGCGGAACTCGACAGGCTGGATTCCTTGTATTAAAAGAAACCAACACCGCAAGTGTTTTGGTCGAACTAGGCTATCTGACCAACGCCGACGAGTCGAAATATCTCTTATCAGAAAAAGGAAAACAAGAAATCGCCAATGCCCTCGCACAATCCATTATCGACTATAAACAAACTCTGAGCTCTGAATTGTGAATTGGCATTGCTCTTCGCACTAAAAAAGAATATGAAAAACAAGAAATACATCAAACTAGGCGTGCTCGTAATCAGCAGTATTGCCATTATTATCTGGGGAATTAATTTTCTCAAAGGAATAGATATATTCAAAACAAGCACCACCTATTACGCCAAATATAATCGAGTAGATGGATTAGTGAAGTCGAGCAGCATCCTAATTAATGGGTTTCAGGTAGGATTGGTGCAAGACGTATCATTCTCAGATGCCAACGACGGCACATTTGTGGTGGAGCTAGCGGTGGAAGGCGATTTTAAAATTCCTCAAGGCTCCGTGGCAGTATTGGCATCAAACGATTTGCTCGGCACAAAAGCAATTAAATTTTCCCTGCAAAAAAATAGCGAATACTATCAAGAAGGCGACACCCTTATCTCTTCTATTGATGGCGATATGCTCGAACTTCTTGGCAATGAAGTTATACCTATAAAAGACAAAGCTGAGCAGCTCATCGAATCCTTGAATAGCACCATGACTGCACTCAACACCGTGCTAGACACCCAAACTCAAGAAAATCTCAAGCAAAGCATTGCTCATTTTAACGCCACGATGCAGAATCTCGATGAAATGTCGGGACTATTGGGCGGCGTGGTCGCTGCACAACGAAAAGACATCAGCCAAATCATCAGCCATGTCGATACCCTCACCAGCGCCCTAGCGGCAAGCTCTGGAAACATCAAGCAGGTTGCTGAAAACCTCTCCACCATTACCGAAAACCTCGCCACAAGCGATTTGAAAATACTCGTCAATGATCTAGCAGCCATCCTAACCAAAATCGAAGATGGAAAAGGAACTCTCGGAGCTTTAGTAAATGACGATTCTCTGTATGACAACCTCGATGAAATGACCGAGTCGCTAAACAAACTGCTAATTGACTTCCAAAACAATCCCTCAAAATACCTCAAATTAACTGCCATCGACTTTGGAAAAGATATTTATATCTCATCGAATGAGCTAAAGAGTGATGAGAAATATAGTTTTTGCATCTTACTATTGGAATCATCCGACCGAATAGCCCCCAACAACCCGATGTTTGATGGCTTCGATGTCGAGCTTATCGAAAGTGAAGATAAATACAATTATTTCACCCCAAAGGAAAACAGTTTTCAGACTTTGAGCAATCAACTTTTGAAAGCTAAAGAGCAGTTCCCAAACGCTCAAATAATTGCCTATAAAAATGGCAAGGCAATACGTTTAGACAAAGCCCTAAAAGCCCTTTCTAAGTCAAATTTTTAGATACTTGATAACTGACAACAAATAAGCAACTTAATCGAATTATAATCTTTAAATCATTTAAATTCAGTAGCTTATAAAAATATTATTTTTTTCATTCACTAATTAATTGAGTTATACGCAGGTTAGTGTTAATATCAAAAAATCAAGAGCAAAAGCATTTTTTTTTCTCCTTTTTTTTCAAGAGATTTGTTGTCGAAAAGAAGAAATAATCACTTCTATCTTTTGCTTTTTAAAATCGAAAATCTGCTGAAATCATGACAAGTGCACATCAAGAAAAATGGAACAAATGCTTAGATATTATTCGAGATAATATCTCACCCAAGAGCTTCGATACTTGGTTTAAGCCTATTGTTCCTTTGAAGTTGGATAATCAAACATTGATTATTCAAGTTCCTAGCACCTTTGTCTATGAATATCTCGAAGAACATTACATTGACTTACTCCGGAAAACACTTCGCAAGGTTATCGGGGAGCAAGCACGATTGGAATACTCTGTGGTGATGAGCAATGCGGGAGACTCCCCATACACTGTCAACTACCCCACAGAAAACAACACCCAATTCCAAAACCAACCAAAAACAGGGGATGCTGAAAGGACTTTCAAAAATCCATTTGCAAACCAAAATGTCAAAAAACCACAAATTGACCCCCAATTAAAAAGTAGTTATAATTTTGACAACTATATAATCGGCGATTGCAATAGTCTAGCCCATGCCGCGGGAATAGCCGCAGCTAAAAACCCAGGGCGGACTACTTTTAATCCGCTACTAATTCATGGAAAATCAGGATTGGGCAAAACACACCTAGCTCACGCTATTGGGATTGAAACATTGAGCAATCATCCTGAAAAACGGGTATTGTATGTTACTGCCAACCTCTTCATGAACCAATACACCGAAGCTTCTAGAAATGGGCAAATCAATGATTTTATGCATTTCTATCAGTCGATTGATGTGCTGATTCTTGATGATGTGCAAGAACTAGCTGGAAAAACAGGAACGCAACGCACTTTCTTTCATATTTTCAACCATCTACACCAAAGTGGCAAGCAGCTAATCCTGACTTCCGACACTCCACCTGCGGAACTCGACGGAATGGAGGAACGATTGCTTTCTCGATTCAGATGGGGACTTTCTGCAAAATTGGAAATTCCCAATTTCGAAACTCGCATGCAGATATTAAAGCTTAAAGCGAAAAGAGATGGAGTGGAGTTTTCAGAAGAAATATTTGAACATATCGCCTCTCACGTAACGGGAAATATCCGAGAACTCGAAGGCACTTTGGTTTCCTTGCTTGCCTACACGATTAATAAAAATGAAATTACAATCGACTTGGCAAACAATGTCATCAATAGCTTAGTGAAAAGCACCAAGGTGGAACTTTCGGTGAATCATATCGCCAAGGTCGTCTGCGAGTCCTTAAATATCCAATTGGAAGATATGATCTCGAAAACAAGAAAACGAGAAATAGTACAAGCACGGCAATTAACCATGTATTTTTCCAAAGAAATGACCAACCAATCGCTTTCAGCAATCGGCGCGCAAGTGGGAAAAAAAGACCACGCCACCGTCATGCATGCTTGCAAAACAATTAAAAACCTACTAGATACGGATAAAAATTTCCTGACAATATTCAAACAAATCGAACGCAAATTGAAGCTTTAATATATCAATAGGCAACCCTAATATTTGGGTTGCCTATTTTTGAATAAATATGACTGATTCATTCCTCACCATAGCCGCCCCCACCGAAGCCCTTTTCAAAGATAAGGGAAGTAAGTTTATCGCCTATGCCTATCCCGTGGAAACCGAAGAAGAAATCAAAGATTATATCGCTACCCTCAAAAAAGAACACTATGCCGCAAGACACCATTGCTTTGCTTGGCGATTAGGCGCTGACCTCACTAACTTCCGCGCCAATGATGATGGCGAACCATCTTCAACAGCAGGAAAGCCAATTCTTGGACAAATTCAAAAAGCAGAACTCACCAATATACTCATCGTGGTGGTGAGATATTTTGGCGGTGTACTCCTCGGAACTAGCGGATTAATCAATGCCTATCGCAATGCTGCTGCACTTGCAATCGAAGAAGCTAATATCGAAGAACAACTTGTGATGGTGAACTTCTGGGTGGAATTTGACTACCTCGCGATGAATGATGTGATGAAAGTTTTCAAAAACGAACAGATAGAACAAAAAAAGAATAACTTTGACCTCCAATGCCGAATACTCACCGCTGTCCGCAAAAACGACAGCGAGCGAATTATTAAGCAATTTGAAGAAATTGAGGGAGCAAAAGTGAATTTAGCCCCCTCCAACTCCCCCAAGGGGGCTAAAAAAACAACATGAAAAAAGATTTAATTTCAATCACCGACTTCACCAAAGAGGAATACCTCCGAATCATGGAGCTGGCAGCCGACTTTGAGCAAAACCCCAATCAGCGATTGCTCGAAGGAAAAGTAGTTGCTTCACTCTTCTTTGAGCCTTCGACTCGCACTCGATTGAGCTTTGAAACTGCCATCAACCGACTTGGCGGTCGAATTATCGGATTTAGTGATTCCAACTCTTCGAGTGTAACGAAAGGGGAAACCTTGCACGACACCATCAAGATGGTGTCGAACTATGCCGACCTCATTGTGATGCGCCACCCGCTCGAAGGTGCCGCGCGATATGCCGCAGAAGTGTCGCCAGTGCCAATCATCAATGCCGGCGATGGTGCCAATCAGCATCCCTCGCAGACACTGCTCGACATGTATTCCATCCTAAAAACACAGGGACGATTAGACGATATTAATCTCTTCATGGTGGGCGATTTGAAATACGGTCGCACGGTGCACTCGCTGCTCATGGCGATGTCGGAATTTGAAAATCCAATCTTCAACTTCATCGCCCCCGAAGAATTGGCAATGCCAAACGAATATAAAAACTTCCTTTCAGACAAAGGCATTAAATACTATGAGCATTCAGAGTTTAATGATATCATTTCTGAAGCTGATATTCTTTACATGACTCGCGTGCAAAAAGAGCGTTTCTCCGACCCTATCGAGTATGAAAAGGTGAAGAACGTCTATATTCTTAAAAATGAAATGCTCAACAACACTAAAGACACACTTAGAATCCTACACCCACTGCCTCGTGTCAATGAAATCAGCACCGATGTAGATAGCAATCCTAAGGCTTATTATTTCGAGCAAGCACTCAATGGTCTATACACTCGACAAGCCATTATTTCTCACGCTCTAAACCTCAAATAACATGTGTGCTATTAACGACAACAGAACCAAAAGATTAAAGCTCAAAGTCAGTGCACTCGAAAATGGCACTGTGATTGACCACATCCCTTCGGAAAGCCTTTTCAAAGTCATTTCAATCCTCGAACTCGAAAAAACCAGCAATATGATTACCTTCGGTGCCAACCTCGACAGTAGCACCCAAGGAAGCAAAGCAATCATCAAGGTGGCAAATCAGTATTTTGCCCCCAATGAGGTGGACAAAATTGCACTGATTGCACCCAATGCAAAAATTAATGTCATCAAAGACTACGAAGTAGTGGAAAAGAAAGTCGTGGAAGTGCCCGACACTGTAATGGGAATTGTGCGCTGCTTCAATCCAAAGTGCATCACCAATAATGAAGCCATACGCACCTCATTTCAGGTAACAAGCAAAAGCCCGATTCACCTCAAATGCAAATACTGCGAGAAAATCACTTATGAAAACCAGATTGTAATTAAATAGCAACCAGCATAAAAACTGCAAAAAATGAAACCTATATTTGAAGAATGTTTTGAGCAAATCAAGTTGATGGTTCGCGAAAACAAACCAAGACTTTTGCTCGATATTTGCACCTTGCTCAAAGAGCGCATCTATCATTATGATTGGGTGGGATTCTATATCCTGCGCAATGGAGAGTTGGTGCTCGGTGATTTTGCAGGGAAACCTACACCACACACACATATCGCCGTTGGCAAAGGCGTGTGCGGACAAGTAGCAAGCAATAAGAACACTATGATAGTGCAAGATGTCAGCCAGATTGACAACTACATTTCTTGCGGATTAGATGTGCAATCCGAAATCGTGGTACCGATTCTAAAGAATAGTGATTTTGTTGCCGAATTAGACATTGACAGCCATTCGCCAGCTCCGTTCACTGCTGATGACAAGCTATTTCTAGAAGAAGTGTGCTGCTTATTGAGTAACTATTCGTTCTAATATTTCTTCATAACTAGGTATTTATAGCCATAGTCATACGCTGAAAGTTCTTTACCTTTGCGCCTGTCAAAAACGAAGAACCAATGACGGCGGAAGCTTTTTTTGTAATCGGCATTATCATCCTCATCATTATCTCGCTCATCTATGACTTGATGCGCCCGGGAATGGTGTTCTTTTCGGCACTCACCGTGCTGATGATTTCGGGTGTGATTGATTCTGAGCAAGCATTGGCAGGCTTCTCTAATAAAGGGATGCTCACTGTGGCGGTGCTTTTCCTCGTCAGTGCTGGCGTGCGATATTCGGGAGCTTTGAATGTCGTGGCACGTAATTATCTGCCCAAGCGGCGTGGAAAATTTCCTTTCACCCTCACCAAGATCCTCTTGCCAGTGGCTTCGCTATCGGCATTCCTAAACAACACCCCCGTGGTCATTATCTTTGCGCCCATCATCAAGAATTGGGCAGAAAAGATGAACCTCTCGCCTCAGAAGTTTCTCATCCCCCTCTCCTATGCCACCATCTTTGGCGGCATGTGTACACTCATCGGCACTTCCACCAACCTCGTGGTGCACGGCATGATGCAGGAAAGTGGCATGTCGGGACTAGGCATGTTTGAAACAGGAAAAGTAGGTATCATCATCGCCGTTATTGGATTCCTTTATCTCATTACGATTGGCAATAAACTACTGCCCGGGAAAAAAGACAACACGCTGCGACATGCCTATGACCGTAAGAAATATTTCCTCGATGCGAGTCTGACTAAAAACAGCTCGCTCATTGGCAGTGAAGTGGAAAACGGACGAAATTCTGTAATGCGAGATATTCGAATACAGACCATCGTGCGCAATGACGAAAAAATTGATGCCTCAAACGGCACTTTTATTCTACTGCCTAGCGATAAGCTCGTGCTTCGAGTGAAATCCGACCAACTTCAACCTCTGCTCACCAACAAAAACATTAAGCTCGAAGCCGCTCAGCAATTCAAAAAGATGGAAGACAGTTCGGCATTAGAGCAAATCGAAGTGGTGCTCTCTACACGATTCCCAGGCATCAATTGCACTATTGATGAATTTGATTTCATCAGCCACTATCGCGCCGAAGTGCTGGCTGTCTATCGAAATGGTGAAACCATTTCGGGCAACGTCGGATCTTTTAAAATGAAAACTGGCGATAGTTTGGTGATGCTTGCTACCAAAGATTTTACGAAAAACTGGGGCGATTCACAAATTTTCTACCTCACATCGAGCATTGGCGAATTGCCACCTCCACGATATAAAGGACAACGAGCGATTGCTCTTGTCTTGGTTCTGCTGATGATAATCGGCGCCACTATCAGCCAAAAATTGCCTAGCTTGAATGGCAATAAACCCGATATGTTTTATTTTGCAGCACTCACAGCCGTGCTAATGACTTGGGTAAACATTGTGCCCAATCGCAAATATACCAAATTCATCACGTGGGATGTGCTCATCACCATTGCCTGTGCCTTTGGCATCAGCAATGCCCTGCACGAGTCGGGCGCGGCTGCTGGAATTGCCAATGCCGCTATCAACTTCTCGAAAGCATGGGGTCCGATTGGCGTACTGATTACACTCTACCTCATCACCAATATATTCACCGAATTTATCACCAACAACGCCGCTGCGGCTTTGGTATTCCCCATCGCCGTGGCAGCAGCCAATCAGTTGGGAGTGAATCCGCAGCCTTTTCTCATTGCTATCTGCATCGCAGCATCGGCAAGCTTCGCTACACCGATTGGCTATCAGACCAATTTATTGGTACAAGGTTTGGGTAATTATAAATTTTCGGACTATGTGAAAGTCGGTCTGCCACTCAATCTTATCGCTTTCATTATTTCTATTACCTTTATCCCTCTCTTTTGGCCTTTTTAAATTATTAATACAACCACACACAATAAACAGCATAGCAATAAACAGCATAGCAATAAACGCCAAAGGCAATAAACAGCATAGCAATAAACGCCAAAGGCAATAAACAGCATAGCAATAAACGCCAAAGGCAATAAACAGCATAGCAATAAACGCCAAAGGCAATAAACAGCATAGCAATAAACGCCAAAGGCAATAAACAGCATAGCTATAAACATAAATAAAAACCAAATATGGAAAATTACAACTTGACACACCTACGCGAGCTCGAAGCCGAAGCCATTCAGATTATTCGAGAAGTAGCCGCTGAATTTGAAAATCCAGTGATGCTCTACTCCATTGGAAAAGATTCGGCTGTGATGGTTCGCCTAGCTGAAAAAGCTTTCTATCCAGGCAAAGTACCCTTCCCTCTTATGCATATTGACTCGAAATGGAAATTCAAAGAAATGATTGAATTTCGCGATAAATATGCTCAAGAAAAAGGCTGGGACTTAATCACACACTACAATAAAAAAGGATTCGAAGCTGGAATAGGTCCTTATTCGCATGGCAGCAAGGTGCACACCGACACCATGAAGACCCAAGCCCTACTCGAAGGCTTAAGCCTGCACGGTTTCGATGCCGCCTTTGGAGGCGCTCGTCGTGACGAAGAAAAATCACGCGCCAAAGAACGCATCTTCTCTTTCCGTGATAAATTTCACCAATGGGATCCAAAAAATCAGCGTCCCGAATTATGGGATATCTTCAATGCTCGCGTGCATAAAGGCGAATCCATTCGTGTCTTCCCTATTTCAAACTGGACGGAGCTTGATGTGTGGCAATATATCCGATTGGAAAATATCCCTATCGTACCTTTGTATTATGCCAAGGAACGCCCAGTGGTGAATGTTGGAGGAAATCTCATCTTGGTGGATGACGACCGCATGCCGAAAGAGCTTGCCGACACTGCCGAAATGAAAATGGTGCGCTTTCGCACACTCGGCTGCTATCCGCTGACAGGTGCCGTGGAATCAACAGCCACCACCATTGAGGAAATCATCGAGGAGATGATGACGGTTACCGTTTCCGAACGAACCACACGTGTGATTGACTTCGACCAAGAAGCAAGTATGGAACAAAAGAAACGAGAAGGATACTTTTAGTCAATTACGAATTAAAAATTACGAATTGCGAATTGACAAGGGTGTGTGGTTTCACTTCGCACTTTGTCGCTTCGCACTTAAAGAGAAAAGCATGGCAAAAAATAATATCCAAGACTTTTTAGAGCAAGACGAAAAGAAAGATTTGCTTCGTTTGCTCACCGCTGGCTCGGTAGATGATGGAAAATCAACACTCATCGGGCGGCTCATGTTCGACAGTAAACAGCTTTATGAAGACCAATTGGCAGCTCTCGAAAGAGATTCCAAACGCATCGGGCATGCTGGCGAGGAAATAGATTATGCTCTCCTACTCGACGGCTTGAAAGCCGAGCGCGAGCAAGGCATTACCATTGATGTGGCATATCGCTACTTCTCGACTAATAAACGCAAGTTTATCATCGCCGACACCCCAGGGCATGAGCAATACACCCGAAATATGGTAACAGGCGCATCGACTGCCAACCTCGCTATCATCTTGGTGGATGCTTCGAAGGGTGTTATCACGCAGACTAAGCGACACACCTTCTTAGTATCCTTACTTGGCATCAAGCATGTGATTTTGGCGGTCAATAAAATGGACTTAATCAATTATGACGAAGCCAAATTCAACGCCATTCAAAAAGACTATATGGATTTCGTGGCACAGCTCGACATTCCACACATCACTTGCATTCCACTTTCCGCCTTGAAAGGCGAAAATGTGGTGGAGAAATCGGAAACGATGCCTTGGTATAAAGGACGTTGTGTGCTCGACTTCCTTGAAACAGTGCATATCAGCTCCGACCGCAACTTTGAGGATATGCGCTATCCAGTGCAGTATGTGCTAAAACCAGATAATAACTTCCGTGGGTTTTCGGCAAAAGTGGCTTCGGGCATCGTGCGCAAAGGTGAAAAAGTGATGGTGCTTCCTTCGGGCAAAAAATCGAAAATCAAGGATATTGTAACCTATGATGGCAGCCTCGACGTAGCGTTTCCGCCACAATCAGTAACCGTAACACTGGAAGATGAAATCGACATTTCGCGTGGCGATATGCTCGTTTATCCCGATAATCAGCCTCGTGTGGATAGGCATTTTGAAGCCATGCTCGTGTGGATGGACGAGAATCCAATGGATCCCAGCACACAATTCTTCATTAAGCAAGCCAACAACAACACCAAAGCTCGCATCGACAAAATTCAATATAAAGTAGATGTGAACACCATGGAGAAATCCGCAATTGATTTCTTCAGCCTCAATGAGATTGGACGCGCAGTGCTCACCACCAACAAACCGCTATTCTTCGACCCCTACAAGAAGAATAAAGCGACAGGCTCGTTTGTGCTTATTGACCCAATTACTAACAATACCGTGGCTGTGGGCATGATTATCGACAAGCTCAGCAGCGAGCATCTCCCCTCTCGCATCAGCGATGAAGAGCGCAAGCAAATCGGACGTGGCGAAGGCTTGATTACTGCGGAACAATATCAGAAGCAATACAACCAAAAAGGAGCTACACTTTGGGTAACGGGCTTGTTTGGCTCGGGTAAAAACGAATGCGCCTATACTTTGGAAAAACAACTCTTTGAAATGGGTGCGAAAGTAGTGTTGCTCGACGGAGGAACTGTGCGTTCAGGCTTATCAAAAGAACTCGACTATTCGCCTGCCGACCGTGCTGAGCATTTGCGAAGAATAGCTGAGATGTGTCGCATTCTAAACAATCAGGGGATCATCACCATCTGCTCGTTCGTGTCGCATGAAGAAGCTGTGCGCAAGCAAGTGGAGGAAATCATCGGCAAGGAGCGATTCCACAGTTTCTATATGAAAGCCGACTTGGAATATTGCAAGCAAAACAAATCCGAGTTCTATGCGCAAGAAAACTTGCGCTTCATTCCGGGAGTTGATTTGCCTTTCGACGAACCCTCACAACCAGCAATTAGCCTCAATCCTGCTGATGGCGAAGCCAATGTGGAGCGCATCATCAATTATTGCAACGAAGTGGGTATTTTTCCTCTCAGATAGTTCATTTCTCCACATCAAAAAAGGCAGCTCTTTCGAGCTGCCTTTTTTGATGTGGAGAAATCCCAACCAGAATAATTCGGGCTAAGATTGCGGGTGATATAAACTTACCGTTTCTTTTAATTGCTGAGGGTCAATCTGGAGATAAATCTCGGTAGTGAGTATTGATTCGTGTCCGAGCATATCTTGCACCACTCTTAAATCTGCTCCACCCGCAATGAGGTGTGTGGCAAATGAATGCCTGAAAGTGTGAGGACTAACCTTTTTCTTAATACCAACCGATGCGGCTAAATTTTTCACAATGGTGAAAACCATCACGCGACTCAACTTCGATCCTCTCCTATTCAAGAATAAAATATTTTGAGATTCAGGTTTAACTCGCACATACCGCCGACTATTGTTTAGATACTGGTTTATTCGATCTTTACAAGTATCGCTGACAGGGACTAAGCGTCTTTTATCTCCCTTTCCTGTAATTTCGATGAAACCTTGATTAAAAAATAAATCCGTAATCTTTAGATTTATCAGCTCCGACACGCGAAGTCCGCAGCTATATAGTGTTTCGAGCATCGCTACGTTGCGCTCCCCCTCTGGTTTCTTCAAATCAACCGCAGCTATGATGCTGTCAATCTCATGGAGTGTCAGCACTTCTGGAACATTCTTTTCAATATTTCCCACCGTAATGTCGTCGGTAGGGTCAATTGCCACAACATCGTCCATGATTAAGCAATTAAAAAACGACTTAATTCCCGACATGGTGCGTGCTTGCGTTCTGATGCTCACTCCCTTTTTATTCAGTTCTTCGACGAAATGCTGAGTATGTTCACGTTTCACCTTTTCCACGCGGACATCTGGATACTCCGCTTGCATAAACGTAACAAACTTAGTTAAATCACTGGTATATGCTGATATAGAATTAGACGAGAGTGTTCGTTCTAGTCTCAAATATTCCTCGAATTTTTGTTTTGCCGCTGTCCAATTCATTGTACAAATATATTACGTGTGTATTTAAAAATCTTTATTTTCAAGTCTCTCAACGATGATTAAACAGAAAAAGCCGTATATTGGTTCATCAAATATAGAAGAAAAACGACAAAAAAATATTTTTAACTAAGATTTTCATGAAATTACTCTTATTAAACGGTCCAAATTTAAACTTACTTGGCAAAAGAGAGCCAGGAATTTACGGTAATATGAGCTTTGAAGACTACCTTGCAAAATTAGAATTAAAATATCAGTCAATAGACCTCGAATATTATCAGTCGAATATCGAAGGGGAGCTCATCAATAAGATCCATGAGGTTGGATTTTATTATGATGGCATCATAATAAATGCAGGAGCATACACCCATACTTCCGTGGCAATTCGCGATGCCATATCTGGCGTGAAAGCTCCTTGTATAGAAGTGCACATCTCCAACATTCTTACCCGAGAATCTTTTCGGCACGAATCCATAATCGGACCTGCGTGCAGAGGAAGTATCATGGGATTTGGACTCGACTCCTATCGCTTGGCTATCGAAAGCTTTCTCGAAGATTAAGAAATAATCAAAACTGAACTAGATAGCATCCTTTCAAATGTCGATTAATGCAAAAAACATATTTTTGCTGAAAATTATTATTCATATTTATATTATTTCTCAAGATGAAGAACACAAAAATTGTAGCTACAATCTCGGATATCAGATGCGAACCTGATTTCCTCAAGTCGCTCTATGAGCAAGGAATGAACGTGGTTCGGTTGAATACAGCTCACATGACTCCCGAATCAGCAATGCCACTTATCAACAATGTGCGCGCCGTTTCCGAAAAACTAGCTATCCTAGTAGATACTAAAGGTCCAGAAATCCGCACTCGCTTAAACGAAGAAGATGCTGAAAATGGCATTCCAGTTGCTGTTGGTGATTTGGTTGAGCTTTCAGGTATTTTGAATCGCAAATCGTCTGAAGGTCGCAAATCATTTGGTATCTCTTACGACAAATTCCACACTGAAATTCCAGTAGGAACAAAAGTGTTGGTTGATGATGGTGAAACAGAGTTCACCGTGGTTGAAAAACACAGCGACTATGTGCTTTGTCAAGTAGAGAACGAAGGTAAAATCAAAAAGAACAAGAGTATCAACACTCCTGGATTCACTGTAAACTTGCCATCTATTTCTGAAAAAGACCATAAATTCATCGAATTTGCAGCCCAAGCAGGTGTTGACTTCATTGCTCACTCTTTTGTGCGCAACGCTCAAGACGTGATTGATGTGCAAAAGATTTTGGATAAACAAAACAGTCCTATCAAAATCATCGCTAAAATCGAAAACCTTGAAGGCGTAGAAAGAGTTGATGAAATCCTTGACCACGCTTACGGAGTGATGGTAGCTCGCGGTGATTTGGGTATCGAAGTTCCAGCTGAAAAAATCCCTGGATATCAACGTCATCTTATCCAAAAATGTATCGAGCGCAAAAAACCAGTTATCGTTGCCACTCAAATGTTGCACACAATGATTGACAACCCACGCCCTACACGTGCGGAGGTGAGCGATATTGCAAACGCTATTTATTCTAATACTGATGCAATCATGCTTTCAGGAGAAACAGCATATGGTAAATTCCCTGTGGAAGCGGTGAAAATCATGAATAAAATTGCCTTGGAAGTTGAAAATACTCCTGAAGCTAACAGCAACATCCCAACTCCTACTGTTGATGGCGAAGTGGCTGCATTCCTAGCGGAAGCTGCTTTCGAAGCATCAAAACAATTGGATGATGTGAAAGCTATTGTAACCAACACCAAAACAGGAAAAACAGCTCGTTACCTTGCAGCTTACCGTGGCGACAAAAAGGTATATGCTCAATGTTATGACGCTACAACTGCTCGTCAGCTAGCGCTTTCTTATGGTGTTTACGCTGATGTGTTTACTCCTGATGAAGACCGTCCTGCAATGGTTTCCAACGCGCTCGAAGGTTTGACTAACGCTGGCGTTATCTCAGAAAACGACAAAATCGTTTACGTTGGAGGTAGCTTCGGTATCGGTGGTGGATCTACATTCATGGAAGTTTCTGAAGCGAAGAAACTAATCCAAAAATAATTTGCTCCACAAATTATAACGCAAAAAAGCAGATAGAGCTAGCTCTATCTGCTTTTTTTATATCCATGCTATTCCACGGAGTTGATTCCCCTACATCAAAAAAAGCCACAACTCGCAAGAGTTGTGGCTTTTAATATTTACAGTCCTAACCGACTATTCTTTCGAGAAATCCATTGCTGCCAAACGTTTGTAGCCATTCAAACGCCATTGTGCGTTTTTCTCTGACTGCGCAAACAATTCTTTAGCTTCTTCTGGATAAGCTTTCGCCAATGAAGAATAGCGAACCTCACTCATGATGAAGTCTTGGAACTTGCTCCAATCTGGTTCTTTTGAATCCAATTGGAATGGGTTTTCGCCAGCTTCTTCCAAAAGTGGGTTGTAGCGGAACAAGTGCCAGTAGCCTACTTCCACCGCTTCTTTCGCTTGATTTTGCGATTTACCCATACCGTTTCTCAATCCGTGGTTGATACATGGTGAGTAAGCAATAATCAACGATGGTCCGGGATAAGCTTCTGCTTCGCGCAAAGCTTTCAAGTATTGCGATTGGTTAGCACCCATCGACACTTGAGCCACGTAAACATAGCCATAAGACATCGCCATCATACCCAAATCTTTCTTGCGGATTTTCTTACCCGAAGCAGCGAATTTCGCAATCGCACCAACAGGAGTTGATTTCGATGCTTGACCACCAGTGTTTGAGTAAACCTCTGTATCCATCACCAACACGTTCACATCTTGACCCGATGCCAACACATGGTCTAGACCACCATAACCGATGTCATAAGCCCATCCATCACCACCAAATACCCAAACTGATTTTTTCACTAGGTATTGTTTCAAGCTAAGGATTTCCACCGCATAAGCAGCTGAATTGCCGGTAAGCACTTCCACCACTTTCGCTGAAGCAGCAACTGTTTTGTCGCCATCCATTTTAGCTTCCAACCATGCGTTGAACGCTTCTGCAACAGGCGCATCAACACCAGCAGCCAAAGCTTCTTTCATGATTGCAGCGATGCGCTCACGTTGTGCAGCCACACCTTCCGACATACCGAAACCGTATTCCGCATTGTCTTCAAACAAAGAGTTTGCCCAAGCTGGACCACAACCCGATTGCTTGTTTTTAGTGTATGGCGTAGCAGGTGCCGAACCACCATAGATTGAAGAACAACCCGTAGCGTTGGCAATCATCATGCGCTCGCCATATAATTGCGTGATTAATTTCACATATGGAGTTTCACCACAACCAGCACAAGCTCCCGAGAACTCAAATAATGGTTGAGCAAACTGTGAGTTTTTCACGTTTTTGAATTTATCTTGAACCTCTTTGTAGCTCACATTCTCGTGCATATATTCCCAACGAGCCACTTCTTCCACTTGGCTATCCAAAGAAGCCATGCCCAAAGCTTTAGTTTTCGAAGGACAAACATCCACACAGTTACCACAACCTGTACAGTCTAGCGTGTCCACTTGAATGCGGAATTGCAAACCTTCAAATTGTTTGGCAGGAACAGCAGAGATTGTTTTAGTGCCAGCAGGAGCTGCCGCCAATTCTTTTTCATCAAGAAGGAAAGGACGGATTGCAGCGTGAGGACAAACGTAAGCACATTGGTTACACTGAATACAGTTTTCTGAGAACCATTCTGGAACGCTCACCGCTACACCACGTTTTTCATAAGCCGAAGTACCTTGCTCAAACGTACCATCTTCATAACCGATGAATTTCGACACAGGAAGTGTGTTTCCTTCTTGGTGGTTAATCACATCAACAAATTTGCTGATATATTCAGGACGTTTAGGATCGATTACCTCGTCTTCCACCACGATTGACTTCCATTCCGCAGGCACAGCGATTTCATGGATATGTTGACCACCAGCATCAACTGCCGCATAGTTCATATTCACAATTTTCTCGCCTTTTTTGCCATACGATTTCACAATCGCTTTCTTCATTTCTTCCACTGCTTTTTCGTAAGGAATTACGCCTGTGATTTTGAAGAATGCCGATTGCATGATGGTGTTGGTGCGTGTGCCCAAACCAAGGTCTTTACCTAATTGCGTACCGTTGATGATATAGAATTTAATATCATTTTCAGCCAAATAGCGTTTCATTTTATTAGGCAGACGTTTTTTAGTTTCTTCTTCGTCCCAAATGGAGTTCAACAAGAAAGAACCGCCTTTTTTCAAGCCTTTCAACACATCGTAAAGGTGAATGTAAGCTGGCACGTGGCACGCCACGAAGTCAGGAGTAGTCACCAAATAAGTCGAACGGATTGGGCTATCGCCGAAACGCAAGTGAGAACAAGTGAAACCACCTGATTTCTTAGAATCGTATTCGAAATAACCTTGACAAGATTTATCGGTAGAACCACCGATGATTTTGATTGAGTTTTTGTTAGCACCTACCGTACCATCAGAACCCAAACCATAAAATTTAGCTTCATAGATGTCAGCTGGAGAAACTTTCACCTCCGCTTTCAAAGGCAATGATTTGAATGTAACGTCATCCACGATACCCAATGTGAAACCATTTTTAGGCTCGTTCATTGCCAAGTTTTCGTAAACCGAAAGGATTTGCGAAGGTGTAGTATCTTTAGAACCCAAACCATAGCGACCACCGATAATCAATGGTGCATTAGCATCACCTTTAAACAATTCGCAAACATCTAAGTAAAGAGGTTCGCCATTTGCTCCCGGTTCTTTCGTTCTATCGAGAACAGAGATGCGTTTCACTGATTTAGGAAGCGCATCCATGAAATATTTCGCACTGAAAGGGCGATACAAGTGAACAGACATCAAACCAACTTTAGTGCCTTGAACAGCTAGGTGGTCGATTACTTCTTTAATTGTTTCAGTTACCGAACCCATTGCAATGATGATGTTTTCAGCATCGGCAGCACCATAATAAGTGAATGGGTGATACTCACGTCCTGTAATCGCTGTGATTTTTTGCATATAATCATCCACAATTCCAGGCACTGCATCGTAGTATTTGTTTGAAATCTCTTTTGCTTGGAAGAAGATGTCGGGGTTTTGCGCCGTACCACGAGTAACAGGGTGCTCAGGGTTCAATGCACGGTTGCGGAAATCTTCAATCAAAGACATATCCACCAATGGGCGCATTTCTTCCATTGAGATTGCTTCGATTTTTTGGATTTCGTGCGAAGTACGGAAACCATCGAAGAACGAAAGGAAAGGCACACGAGATTTCAGTGTTGCCAAGTGAGCCACACCAGCCAAGTCCATCTCTTCTTGCACCGAACCAGCCGCTAGCATAGCGAAACCAGTTTGGCGAGCCGCATACACATCGGAGTGGTCGCCAAAGATTGACAAGGCAGCACCTGCTAATGCACGAGCAGAAACGTGGAAAACTGTGGGCAACAACTCACCCGCAATTTTATACATGTTAGGAATCATCAACAACAGACCTTGCGATGCTGTGTAGGTTGATGTCAAGGCACCAGCTTGCAACGAACCGTGCACAGCTCCTGCTGCACCAGCTTCTGATTGCATTTCAGCCAATCGCACCGGACGACCGAAAAGGTTTTTTTGTCCGTTAGCTGCCCATTCATCCACATACTCAGCCATGGTTGATGACGGAGTGATAGGATAAATACAAGCAACTTCGCTAAACATGTAACTCATATACGCCGCAGCGTAGTTGCCATCACATGTAATGAACTTTTTTTCTTTTGCCATTTTTATCAAATTTAATTTAAACTATTTATTTTATTTCTCTTTTGATGTCGGACTTTCAGATGTCAGATGTCGGACTTCCCAATGTCCAATGTCCAAAAATCCGTTGTCCGAATATCCAATATCCGAAAAAATCCCTAATACAAAAACCCAAACAACCACAATGGAATCTTATTTCCCTTTCCCACTTCAATTCTCCCCACAGCAGCATAACTAGCGAGGCTTTTTGCCTCATGATATTTTCCACCAATTGTAAAATCATATTTACCGTCCACCACAAAATCACCTTCTGAAGAAGAGGTAATTATATTGGTTGATGACACTTGATTGAAGAAAAAAGTCTTCCGAATCGTCTCGGTGCTGAAATTCTCAGGCGAAACCGCATAGAGGATATTCGTGTTGTGTGCATAGACGCATGAAGGCTTTTTCTGCATCTCTTCCTCACTATCGGCATATACTAAATTAATCAATCGAGCATTTTTCAAATAGCGCAAATAATTAATGATCGTTGCTCTCGATGTTTCCACATCGGCACTCAACTTGCTAATATTGGGAGTGAATGGAGCTTGATTGCAAATAATGCGGAGCAATTTGCGCAGCTTTGGCAAATATTTCAACTCGATTTGATTTAACGAAGTTACGTCAATCTCTAACGCCAAATTAATATGCTTGAGCAACACACTACATTCATTAAGCTGCGAGTCGATGGAATACGGATAGTATCCATTAATCAAATATTGGTCGAAATAAGCCAATGGCATCACATGCTTGGTGATACTCTTAGCTATTTCACGATGATTTTTCACAATCTCTTCAAAGCTATAACTTCTAAATTCAGAGTCGGTCTTATAGTTCAAAAACTCTCTAAAGGACAGACCTTTCAAGTGATATATCGCGACAATATCTTTTAATCGAGCATCGGCATCCCACACACGCAGCACGGGCGAGGATGAAAAAATGATTTTAAGCTCTGGGAAATCGCTATGACATCTCACCAATTCATCAATCCAATCTGGATATTTCTGAATTTGGTCGAGCACCAACACCTTCCCTCCTTTTTTATAGAAGTCATCGGCAAAGTTGTAAATCTTGCGCTTGGAAAAGTAGAAATTATTCAAATCGACGTATAGACACGTGTTGTCGCCTTTATAGTACTTACTCACAAATTCAAGCAAGAAGTCCGACTTGCCAACACCTCGAAAGCCTTTGATGCAAATGAAACGATGATTCCAATCAATCGCACTCATCAAACTTCGTTGAAGCTTCGATTGATGTCCTTCTAACAGCAAATCATGTATTTCTCTAAGGTTTTCCATTACGCCATTCTAATTTTGCAAACAAATGTATGCAAAAGATGGTGTATTTTGCTATCTCTAGATGTCAAAATACATAAAACCATGCTATTTATATTGCATAAAAATAAGTCAAACCTCACTTTTATTGCTGATTTAAAGAAGCACATTGATTCCACACGCTCATTTTCATGCTTTGTTTCAGGAGTTTATACTCTTGAATGTCCGATATACTAAAAATGTATTTCGCTCGCCCTCAAGCTAAAATAGCAATCGTATTGGCGCTTAATATTTTCTTAGGATTGCAGCCTCAGATAGAATCCTAACTAATAGCGTCCCAAATAAAATTAGGGAGACACCGCTCGTCCCGCTAGAGACGTAATCTAGGTAGCCCCAGGTTTCAACCTTGGGTTTGGAATTGAGGCTAACCACCGTGCCGTAGGTACGGTATGATAATTTAAGAAACAAAGGTATAGAATTATGCTAAGACAAACGCATGTGGCAATTATTTTTAGTGTATTTTTGCTAAATGCTTTTTGGAAGTAAAACATTCCCTTTTTACACCTAATCGTTCAAGGCAAACCCATGTAAAGCACAACAGTTGAAGCACGGTGCTATTAATCTACATGCGTTTGCCTTGAGAATTATACGAAGTATTACAAGCTGAAGTTACCACGGTTAACAGCTAATTTTTAGAAGTCCTTTCCTCTTTAGAAATTCATCGGGTGATTAGAGAAGTAGCGCATGAACTGAGCTCGCTCATACATCTGCACATTCATACCTTTATAAGATAGTCGCCCGCGGAAATCTTCGAGATGCTTAAAGTTCCATTTCTTCATAAACTCTTTCAACTCATGGTTCATGCCTGCGACAATCTGACTGCCATGCACATAGACCGCCGAGCACACCTGCACCACTTGCGCCCCTGCCAATAGCTGCTTAATCACCGCATCGCCACTATGCACCCCTGTGGATGCTGCAATTTCTAATTGAGGAAGCGTTGCACTTGTCAAGCCTATCCAGCGGAGCGAATGTCGAATCTCGGCAGGAGTGCTAAACACCTCGCTAGCTGTCAGCTCTAAAGTTTTTAAATTGATATCAGGCTCATAAAATCGGTTGAACATCGTTACCGAATCAGCCCCATTTGCCATCAGCTGCTCTACAAATCCAATGATGTTGGTGTAATAGAAACCTATTTTTACGGCAATTGGAATTGACACTTCGGCTTTCACTTTCCGAAGCATATCAACATAGAGCTGCTCAATATCGCCACCATTCTCACTTCTGCTTGTGGGCACATGAAACATATTCAGCTCAATAGCATCAGCTCCTGCACCTTCTAGCTGCTTAGCAAAGGAAACCCATTCCTCAGTCGATACACAACTAATGCTTGCAATGATTGGAATCGAAATCTCACGTTTAGCTTCACGCACCAAATCCAAATAGCTCACCAAGCTATTCTGACGCACATAACTCTCGATGTAGTCAGCTGCTTCGGGATAGGCATCACTATCACCCAAAAGATGATTCGACTCGCCATGAATTTGCTCTTCGAAGAGTGATTTAAAAATCACGGCTCCTGCGCCTGCATTTTCGAGCTGTTGAAGCTTTGAAATCGTGTTGGTCAATCCTGAGCTAGCCACCACGATTGGGCTTTTCAGCTTCAAGCCCATGTAAGTTGTTTCTGTGTTTACCATATTTTATTTTTTTAAGTTCTGAGTGCTTTTTAGTGCGAAGTGCGAAGTGCGAAAATATATCGCCCCTAACGGGGCTGCCTTTCTCCCCTCTCAATTCTCAATTCTCAATTCTCCCTCACTCCAAAGATTGCGCTCCCCACTCTCACCATGGTGCTCCCCTGCTCTATCGCCAATTTATAATCGCCCGACATGCCCATGGAGATTTCTTTAAATGCCAATTGGTTGCTAAAATAACTTTGCTGCAAACGTAAGAAAATATCTTTTAAGTTGGCAAACTCATGGCACACTTGTTGCTCATCCTCGGTGTTGCTTGCCATGCCCATCACACCGCAAATTCTGACATTTTGCAATTCCTTGAATGCTTCAGCATTCAAAAACGCTTGTACTTCTTCCTCGCTCAAGCCAAATTTCGTTTCTTCTTGAGCAATATGAAACTGCAACAGACAATCAACAACACGGTTAATTTTCTTTGCTTCTTTATTTATTTGCAGCAAAATCTTCCACGAATCCACCCCATGAATCAGGCTGACAAATGGAATCATGTATTTCACCTTATTGCTTTGCAGATGCCCAATGAAGTGCCACGCAATATCCTTGGGCAATTGTTCGTATTTTCCCACCATCTCCTGCACTTTGCTTTCGCCAAACATCCGCTGACCAGCATCATAAGCTTCTTCCAATGCGGAAATAGGTTTGTATTTCGACACCGCCACCAAGCTCACTTGTTCAGGCACGTGGCTGCGAATGCTTTTTATATTTTCAGAAATCATATTCATAGTTCTTTTTGGGGTGAAGGGTGAAGCCAATTCCTAATTCTACTCTGACAGATTTTAAAATTGCCTCACTTTTTGAAAAAGGAGAGTCGGAATGAAAAAATTCTACTCCACATTTTGAAAAAGAAAGGTCGGAATGAAAAAATTCTGCTTCACATTTTGAAAAAGAAAGGTCGGAATGAAAAAATTCTACTCCACATTTTGAAAAAGAAAGGTCGGAATGAAAAAATTCTGCTTCACATTTTGAAAAAGAAAGGTCGGAATGAAAAAATTCTGCCTCACATTTTGAAAAAGAAAGGTCAGAATGAAAAAATTCTGCCTCACATTTTGAAAAAGAAAGGTCGGAATGAAAAAATTCTGCCTCACATTTTGAAAAAGTAAGTACCAACTATCACATTTCTCAACCTCTCAAAATAGTAATAATTGACTTTATCGTTTCAAAATCACCATTGTAGCACCATAACCATATTCACGGAAGCTGGCATCTTGATGATCATACTGCTTATACTTGCGATTTAGCTCTCGGCGAACCTCATTTTTCAACACCCCCTCGCCGATGCCATGAATAAACACAATACGCTTCACTTTGTTCGACTTAATCGCCCCTTCCATCTTCTCATTAAAAACCTTCATTTGCAATTCGAGCATATCTTTGGCTTCCATTCCTCGCTCATCATCAATCAGCTCATGGATGTGCAAGTCCACCTCGGTGAGCTCTTTCCACTCTTCTTCTTGGGGTTCGGCTTTCACTCGTGCAGGCTCAACAGCACCTCCATTGGCGTGTTTTTCCAACGCTTCTACCGCTTTGTCGAGTGCGCTCTCATTGAGCTTATAAAGCATGGCTGGCGTGTTGAAATATTCATTCCGCTTGAAGCTACCTGCCTTATAAAACTTCGCTGCATGCACATGAATGCTTTTCAGAATGGGCTGTTCAATCGTTGATGCCCCATCTTTGAAGAATAGCAGTTGAAAAACAAACTCAGGCAGTTTCGCTATGTCTGCCGAAGACAGATTATTGATGATTTGCTTCGTGTTTGGACTCACCTCGCCCGACTGCTGCAATTCATATTGCAAGCCATCGAAATGCAGATAGCTATATATTAAGGTCTGGTTTGAATCATTCACCAGATACATTTTCGTAACCCCATCGAGTGGATTATGACTATTTTCGGGCACAAATGCCACGTGAAAGTTTGGCGCATCATTGCCCACTATCTGCGTGGTTTCCTTCTTCGCTTCCTCGCGCACTGGAGCCGCCTGCATGCCTTGTTTCACAAAATCGCTCACCGATGGTTGCTTGCTCTCTGCCGCTTTCGGGGTGGCACTTCCTTGCGATTCGCCCACCAGAATAATCTCATTGGTGAGCACTGGAATTTCAAAACCATCTTCATTTTCCACATGAACCATGTTTTTGCCCACTAGCTTGGTGATGGTGCCACCACCCACATCGTTCAAGAATTTTACTTTATCGCCTAATTTATATTGCATGATATTTTATTGTTATAATCCCACAAATGTATATAAAGTTTTAGCGCAATACAACTCCATGTCCAACTCTTTCGCGCCACTAAAACTATTTTTCAGAAGTCCCCATATGATTATTTTCTTATTTCGCCACATCTCGCTTCCGCTCCCCCCTTTCCCCTCCCCCGAAAGCCCTACCTTTGCCCCCACATATATTTTGATATATCATGAACAAATTATTTACCAACCAGAAAGCACGTCAATTGACTTTCCACCATTGGGGAGGTCAAGGCTATTCTTTGTTTCAAGCATTGAAGCGTGAAGTGCGCATCGCATCATTGGCTGTCGCCTACTTATATGTAGCCGCTCCCACGGAAGCACATGCGCAAAACTCAGCCGATAGTTTGAAAATCGCCAAAGAATATGAACTCGATGAGATCGAGATCAGTGCACAACGAGCTCCTGCCACCTATTCGCAGATTGCTCGCATCGTGTCGGTCATCGACCGTGCCGAAATTCAAGCTGCCCCGGTAGCAAGTGTTCAAGACCTTTTAGAGTATGCCCTAGGAGTTGATGTCAGGCAACGAGGGACTTATGGCGTACAGGCGGATATTTCCGTGCGAGGTGGAACTTTCGACCAAACCCTAATTCTGCTTAATGGGGTGAACATCTCCGACCCTCAAACGGGGCATCACAACCTAAACCTTCCCTTATCGCTTCAAGCGGTCAAGCGGATTGAAATTCTCAACGGCTCTTCATCCAGAATCTATGGACCCAACGCTTTCGCTGGAGCTATCAACATCATCACCGAACCCGATTCCGACAATTCCCTTTTGGCAAACGCTTCTTTCGGGGCACATGGTCTGCGTGACATCAATGTGAGCGGCAATGCGCAAACGGGCAAGCTCCAAAACTTCATCGCTATTGGCAATACCGCCTCGGATGGCTATCGCAACAACACCGACTTCAACACGCTCAACTTCTTCTATAATGGAAAAGTGGCAACCGATGAAGCCACCGTGAAGTTTCAAGCAGGATATATCGACAAGGGGTTTGGCGCTAATGGTTTTTATTCCCCTCTCTATCCCAACCAATATGAAGCCACACGCACCTCCATTCTTTCGGCTGAGGTGGAAACAGGCAAGAAGCTGCACACACGCACTTCCACCTATTGGCGAAGAAATCACGACCGCTACGAACTCTTCCGAAGCAATCCTGCCGATTGGTACTCGGGACACAACTACCACATGACCGATGTTTTTGGGGTGAATTTCAACTCGTGGTTTCAATGGAAACTCGGAAAAACATCCTTCGGAACGGAGTTGCGTTCGGAAAACATCCTCAGCAATAAGCTTGGCGAAGAACTCGGCAAAACAATTGCAGTGCCCGGCGAAGACGGTCAATTCTTCACCAACGGACATGCACGCACGGTGCTCTCCTACTATGCTGAACACTCTGTTCACCTCAATCGTTTTAGTCTTTCGGCTGGGGCGATGGCTAATTGGATTTCGGATTTAGCTAGCGAATGGAATTTTTATCCGGGAGTTGATGTCGCCTATCAAATCTGCGAAAATTGGAAAATCTATGGCACATTCAACCAATCGCTGCGCATGCCCACCTACACCGACCTCTATTATAGCGGTCCGACCAATGTGGGCAATCCCAATCTAAAGCCTGAACGCTCGACATCGGTGGAGGGTGGATTGAAATATCAAAACCAATTCCTAAAGCTCGAAGCAGCGAGCTATTATCGTGAAGCTAAAGATGTAATCGACTGGGTGAAAGTGAATGAAGAAGACCTCTGGCAAACCGAAAACCTCACCCAAATCAACTCCCTAGGCTTTGAGGTGAAATCGAATATTTCGATTAGAAAACTACTGCATGATGAGCTTTTTTTCATCAGCCAGCTGAATCTAAATTACGCCTATAATGAGCTCACTCGAAAAGAAACAGAATATATTTCCAACTATGCACTCGACAATCTGAAGCACAAGTTAGTCATCGGGTTGAATCATCGCATCGTCGAAAACCTCACTGCAAACTGGCAATTCCGAATGGAAGACCGCAACGGAGGATATTCCGCCTATGATGGCATCGACTATGTAGGCGAAACCGACTATGAGCCATTCGGAGTGCTTGATTTAAAGCTAAACTACAAGTTCCAAAAATTCGATTTCTTCGTTCAATCCACCAACCTATTTGATGTTACTTATTACGACTTGAGCAACATCCCCCAAGCTGGACGATGGATTAGCGGAGGGGTGAGATTTAGCATCTGATTTTGCATGCTGACCTAACAGGTTTTCAAAACCTGTTAGGTCTAGGCTAATTCACAATTAAATTTTATCTTTGCGGAAACAAATTAAATGCACAGCCATGGAAGAACATTTGGGAAAATATTTGAATCCATTCACTGATTTTGGGTTTAAAAAATTGTTTGGCACTGAGCCAAACAAGAATCTCTTGATTGATTTTCTCAATGAACAGCTTCGAGAGGAAGAAGGCGAGATTACCGACATTTCCTATCTAAATCCAGAACAATTAGGTCGGTCGGAAGAGGATCGGAAAGCTATATTCGATCTTTATTGTGAAAACAAAAAAGGAGAAAAATTCATTGTCGAGCTGCAAAAAGCCAAGCAAAAGTTCTTCAAAGACCGCTCGGTGTATTACTCCACCTTCCCCATTGCCGACCAAGCCAAGAAAAACGATTGGAACTTCGAGCAAAAAGCGGTTTACACCATTGGCATCCTTGATTTTGTGTTTGATGATAAAGAGGAAGAACCTACCGAAGATTTTCGTTCTGATGTGAAGCTGATGAACGTGAAAACCAAAAAGGTGTTCTATGATAAGCTCACTTTCATCTATCTCGAAATGCCCAAATTCACCAAGACGCTCGATGAATTGGAAACTCGTTTCGATAAATGGCTCTATGTCATCCAAAATCTAAACCGCTTGGAGCGCATCCCCAATAAACTTCGCGAGAAAATTTTCCTCCAACTCTTTGAAGCCGCTGAAATTGCAAAATTCGACAAGCAACAACGCCTGCGCTATGCAGACAGCCTTAAAGCCTATCGAGATGTGAAAAACTCCGTTGATACGGCAAGAGAGGAAGGACGAGAAGAAGGACGAGAAGAAGGACGAGAAGAAGGACGAGCAGAAGGACGAGCAGAGGGACGAGCGGAAGGACGAGCGGAAGGACGAGCGGAAGGACGAGCAGAGGGACGAGCAGAAGGAAAAGCAGAAGGACGAGCGGAAGGCGAAGCAATTGGAATGAAGAAAAGCAAAATCGAAACCGCCCGAAACCTATTAGAACTAGGAGTTTCGATTGAAAAGATTTCCTCAGCAACAGGTCTTTCAAAAGAAGAAATCGAAAAAATATAGTCCCAGAAAAACGCATGCAATGCGTCTGCATAAAACAAGGGTGTCTGAAAATTACTTTTCAGACACCCTCTCATTTTCTTTATTGATGCTCCTCTCGGAGCAAATCATTAACCGTCTTCACGGGGTTGAAGGTCAGAATAGGCACTTCCACAAATAAGGTATTCCAATTCGACATTGCCCCATTCCACAATCCGGGCAGCTCCTGCGCTTTCAGCTCTTTGCCATTTTGCGACTTGCTCGAAATAAAGCCTGTGGCGGCATCCACATAATCCAGCAAATTAAACGCTTCACCCTTATAGTTCTTGGTGGCACAAATCAAATCTACAGGATTGAAGTGGGTGGCAGATTTGGCAAACTCGCTTTGTGTCGAATCATTAAAATCTATCTGCGAACTTTCCACCACTTGGAGCGACACCGAGCCGTCGGCATTCTTTGCCCAGAAAGGTCCTCCCCCGGGCTCTCCTTCATTTTTCACCATGCCACACACACGAAGCGGACGATTGAATTTCGCTTTCAAAAAGGCTATTTTCTCAGATTTATCACCCAAAGGAGGCAGCTTAGTATTAAGATTATGGGCTAAGAATGAAGCGGCATCATCCAATAAATCATCGCTAGGCTCGCCACTCTGGTCAAACTGCTGCTGATAGGCATATAGCTTTTGCTGCACCTCAAGCAGCAAGCCCGCCAAAGCTTTCTTATAGCGAATTGTTTCTCCTTTCAGATGGTCGGGCACTACATTATCAATGTTTTTCACAAAAATAACATCGGCATCCAAATCATTCAGATTGGCAATCAATGCGCCATGACCTGCGGGACGAAAGAGTAGATTGCCGTCATTACTTCGGAATGGCTCATTGTCGGGCGACACTGCAATAGTGTCTGTTTCCGACTTCTGACAGCTAAACGAAATCGCATAATGAGCCTGAAATTTATCTTCATAAATGCCGAGCACTTCAGCTAAGTGAGCTTCAAATTTCTCTTGATGCTCAGGCGAAACAGTGAAGTGAATCGACACTTTGCCATCGCTATCTTGCGCATAGTTGGCTCCCTCCACACAATGCTCCTCAAAAGAGCTGCGAATGGCTGCGTCATAGCGGTGAAATTTCAGCAGCCCCTTGGGCAAAGCACCATAATTCAACCCTTTATCGGTGAGCAGATAAGTCAGCTTTTCCAATAAACTCAACTCTTCAGCTGGCATTGCCGCCACTGCCGACAGGTCTTCATAGAATGCAAATTGCTGAATGCACGATTGAAATTGGGCGATATCTTTATCTCTGAGCACTTCGGACTCGCTTTTTCCAGCCTCCAAATCATCCTTGGCAGAAAATAAAGCCTTAAACATCCGACTAGCAGCTCCCGAGGCGGGCACAAACTTCAACGGCGACAAACCCTCATTTACTTTTTTCTCATAGGCGCTGATATAATTCGACACCTCCGCATCGCTAAGCCTTAGAATACCATGCCCCACTTCGGCTGGAGACACCAAGGGAAGAAAAGGAAAACCCTTTTTAAAGTTTTCAATTTGCTGATGCACAAGCGACAATCTACTGCCTCGTGCTTGAATAAATGCTAAATCTTGTTCTGTAAACATAGTCTGCTAATTGTTTTTCTGTTTTTTTATTGGCTAAGATACAAATTATCACAACGCAATAGTCTTAATGCGCACTTTTTTTTGACTGTTGGCATTATAAATCTATCTTTGTCGTGATATTTTATACAATCTCAACTCGCACTTAATTATTGCTGAAAATGAAACTAAATAAACTATTCATCCTCGGAGCTGTATTGCTGACCGCCTGCACGAGCAGCTACCGAAATATATTGATTGAAACCGCCACGCCTGCTGCACAAATGCTTCCTGCGGAAATCAAAAGCCTCACTCTGATCGACCGTGCCAGCACGGCTGACTTCACCAGATATGACGAGCAAGAAATGCAGCAGCATTTTTTCGATAAGAAATTCAACACACAAGCTGTCGTCCTCGATAGCCTAGCTTCTGACACCACCCTCATGGCATTGGGGCAGCTGCTCTATGAGTCGAGCGCCTATGATGTGGTGATTCCGCAAGAACGATACTTCCCTAGCGGAAAAAAATTCTATGAAATGCCCACGCCACTGACTGCTGCGGAAGTGAGTCAAATCTGCAACGACTATCAGACCGACGCTGTGCTCGCCCTTGAGCGATACTATAACAAAGTATTCACTTCATATAGTGCCTATGAATTGGATTATGCCGTGGCTACAATCAAATCTGCCTATCAGGTGGTGATAAATATATACTCCCCAACTACCGAAAGAAGCGTGCAGCAAGTGGTGGTGAGCGACACTATCATATGGCAAAAGGGAGGCATCTCGACCGAGGATATTTTTTCCAACCTGCCGAGCATTCACCAAGCGACAATTCAGACCGCCATTCAATCGGCGCTTGACATCGACGAACGAATATCGCCCCAATGGCATCGTGAAAATAGATTCTTTTTCTTTGTCGATAAAGACGACCCCGAGGGCAAAAAGGCTATGGATCTCGCCAACAAACAAGAATGGGCAAACCTGCACGGCTATTGGCTGACTTTCGAGCAAAGCAGCAAAAAATCCATCCGCGCCAAAGCCCAATACAATCTTGCACTCGCAAGCGAAATGCTCGGAAATAAAGAAGAAGCCATCAGCTGGATTGAAAAATCTCTCCACACCAAATACACCCAACAAGCCAAAAACTACTTCGATGTACTGAAGGGGGTATGAGAGTTTATGGGAGTTTATGGGTTTATGGGTTTATGAGTTTATGAGTTTATGAGTTTATGAGTTTATGAGTTTATGGGGTTATGAGTTTATGGGGTTATGAGTTTATGGGGTTACACTCTCCACTCTCCACTAATTAAACACAATATCATCCACCTTATCGGTGCTGCCGTCGGGTGCTTCGATGATTAAGCCCAGACCTTCATCGGTGTTTTCAAGGATTACGGTGAGCTCCATGCCCGCAATCAGGCGGTCGGTGATAGCTCCTTGGATGGTGCTTCTTCTGACCACTCCCTCACGAGTGTATTCGAGCTGTATGTCATAGCTCTCGCCCGAAAGCAATGGACGAAAATAGCCCTGCACACCCGACACGGAGAGTTTCTTGGGAGAATAAGGGGCGATATCGTCCGAACCATTGCTATTTGCCATTTCCAAATCGCCCACCCACACTTTATAGGCATCCAAAGCGTCAAAATCTCGAAGACTGCTTGTGTCGCGCACACTAACATTGACGATTGCCGTCTGCAAGTCCCAATCGAGTTGCTCGCTTGGCGTACTCAGTTTCACATATTCGAGGTAATGGATTGCATCTTCCACCACCAATGGCTCCAGCGTTTTAGAGATAAACTTCACGCCCCGATGCGGATTTAAAGTTGGTAGATAAGGGTCGGACTGCGCACTATATTTATTCGGGACACAATTAGCCACGACAATATCATACGTGTCGATATAGAGAGGCACCACCTTTTGCAGCCCCCATGCCTTGAGTGGCATCGGATTTTTGCTTCCCGAGGGCATCGCAACAAGATCATGGGTGCGGGCATAGTAATAGTAAACATTAAACGTGCTCGCATCAATCGAATCGAGATAGCTCGTGCTCACTTGTTTTTCTTGCATCGAGCCATCGCCATCACCTGCCACCCCCATAGTGGCATAGACCTGCACGTAGCCTTCCAAAGGAAAGACTTCCTCTATGCAGGCGACGCTCATTAGCCAAAGTATGATTAACAGATATGTGTGTGAGGGGCATTTCATTTAATCGGCAAAAATAGTCAATGCCAAATAATTTTTATATCAATAATCTATAAGAAATCAATATATCTCCCCTACTTTCACTCGCTGCCTACTCTGTTTTTTCTGAGCTATTAGGAGTTATCGGATCGGGGAGCAATCTATCGCCGACAATCTTAAAGCGGAAATCACTCGCCTTGCGGCTTTCGATTTTATCTTTCACCCATTCGCTCACACGCACATGAGAAGGGTGAGTCATATACTGCTCCAAATATTTTTGGTCTAAGAAGATCACCTCAAGCTGAAAATGATATTCAGCATCCGCTTCGGTGCTGAGAATGCGAACCTCAAGCGACACAATCCCTGGAACATAGACTTGCAAAGCTTTTAGCCTGCTCCTGAAACCCTTCAAATCTTCTTCCAATTCATCACTAGGCTTAAATTTGAAAAATACTTGGTGAGTAACTTCATCTTTAAACATTTTAAATAATTCTTCCAAGTCAAACATAGCTTCTCTTTTTTAGATTAAAACTCAAAAATACAATTTAATTCCGAATTAGACTAGACCTCACAGGTTTTGAAAACCTGTGAGGTTTACACTTGCTGGGAACTTGGGAGCTCCAGCTCCCAAGAATGTGATAGGAGCTGGAGCTCCTATCTTCCCAGTGAAACGCTACATTTCTTCGATTTCTTCTTTTGAAAGACCCGAATACTTCATAATCATCTCGATGGGCTGACCATCGGCTTTCAAGCTTCGTGCCATCTCGCTTTTGGCTTTCTGCAAACCGATTGCTTCACCTTCCGCTCTTCCTTCTTCTCTTCCTTCTTCTCTTCCTTCCGCTCTTCCTTCCGCTCTTCCTTCTTCCCAACCTTTTTTTTGGGCATCTTTTTTGACCGTTACCTCGGTGCTGATGATGTCCCAAAATTCTTCATAGTGGGCGAGTTCGCTTTCGGAGTATTTTGATTTTTCAATGAGCGAGATTGCTTCGCGGATTTCTTTTGACTCTGCCAAACCTTCGGGAATCGTTTGGGAATTATTCTTTATCTCGGTGAGAAAGCGAAGCCACAAAACAGCCATGCGCTTCATGCTGAAACCCTCGGGCTTAAACTTCGGAAGCTCTACTGTTATCAGCTCTATCCCATCAACGCGATCCGCAGTGTCTTCGGGGTTCATCATGATATAGCGATGATAAAACTGCTCGCTATCAGGTTTGTAAATGTCATTAATCAACCCCAAGGCATACACCGGTCGAAGCTCATCATAACTTTCGCCTTTTTTCAATTGCCCGGAATAGGCTTTTGAGCTGTTGTATTGCATACGCTGCATAAACGAGGACGTCCAATGGATTTGCATTTCGACAATGAATTGCCGACCGGTCTTGTCGATGCAACGCACATCGACAATAGAGTTTTTTTTCCCCGGAATATTTGGAACAAGCTCAGCTGAAATATATTCCACCGACTCAATTTGATGTTCGTCGCTCAATGGCAATAGCGAGTTGAGCAGACTAATCACTAAACCTTTCTCCTGCCCAAAAACGCGCTTAAAGGTCAAATCATTCTTAGGATCTAAATAATACATGGTTCTGCTATTTAATATATCTGCCAAAAATACAATTTAATTCCGAATTAGACTAAACCTAACAGGTTTTCAAAACCTGTTAGGTTT
>JBKECD010000148.1:0-4614 GCA_047974225.1 Mangrovibacterium sp. | reverse complement strand
TTTTGCAATCTGCTCATAAGAACCTTTGTATTTATATTCTGTCATCCGTTCCGAAAGCTGGCACATGTCTTCCATAGGAAGTTTTCCTCCGGTGCTATTTCGGTCGATGCGTTTAGTGATATAGGCAAGGTCGCCATCAGAAAAGCGCACGAGCGAATGGGGAACCGTTTTAATCTTTGCGAGTTCTGCTAGGTGCATTGTGAGGTCTTCTACCTCTGGGAGCTGATTGAATAATTCTGTTTGAGGCTTGAGAATGAACCGCCCCCATAGTCCCACAATAGAGAATAGATGGGGAGTATTTTCTTTAGCAGGAGCAATATCGAGCGATAATTTAGCTTGTATGCCTGTGAGTGTAGTTTGTGAACGAATTACTTCTTTGGCAAGAGCTGATATTTCATCTTTGGAATAGGATAGGGGCTACTTGGCTTCCGAATATTTTTTTTGCACACCGAGTATGGTAGTCCAATTTATTTTCGGTTAAGTCTTGATAGCAATATAAACATCTAGTCATAGTTGTTCTGCATTATCAATAGGAATAACACTCACTGCACCAATGCAGTCTTTGCAACAAGCTACGAGTAATGCCATGCGATCTCGTCGATCGACTTTCCAATTTTTTTCGGCAAGATTAAGCAGCCATCCTTCGGGAATCAGTCCGTCGAAGAATGGAAAGAGTGTTTTGTCGTGATAGATTGAGCTGCTTATTGGAAAGGTCAGACTAATGGGCTGCGGATTCTCACTCAGGAGGTATGTCGCATTATGTTGAAAATGGAATCCATACTCATCTTCTGTAAGTATTCCTGCGAGTTGTTCTTGGTGATATATTTCAGCTTGTTTCATTCAGATTTGTTTTTGCGCATGCTCACTACTCCTAATTCTGCTCCAAAGAGGTTCAGCACTTGATTAACTTTGTCTAGGCGAACAGCTTCTTTCCCTTGCTCTAATTCTCGGATAAAGCGAAGACCAACGCCTGATTTTTCTGAGAGTTCTACTTGAGTCAAATTGTGTTCTTTGCGCATCTCTTTGATAAACTGTACGATTGATTGTTTATTCAATTGTTTTATACCCTTTCGGGTATAAAATTTAGATTTGCAAGTCTCTCACCAATCGTCATCATCAAAGAAGCTGTCAATATCTCGGCGTTCTTTTTTAGTGGGGCGACCTGTTCCTCGGTCGCGCTGCATGAAACCCATGTGCTTTTGTACTTCGAGGATTTCAAGCTCTGAGGCTGGAGTGATGTCGGTCATGTATTCTTCCACGAGTTTTGCTCCTACACGTTTTTCAATCAGTCCGACCACCTTAAACTGATAAGTAATAGGTGGTTTCTTCACCCCGATGGTTTCGCCGAGCTTAATCATCCGTGAGGGCTTCACTTGTTTGCCATCCACAAGGATGCGACCTTTCTTACAGGCTTCTGTGGCGATGCTTCGTGTCTTGAAGATGCGCACTGCCCACAGCCATTTATCGATTCTCACCTGCTCGCTCATGATTTATTTGCGTTTGTTGAATTGGTTCATCGTTTGACTTAGCCCCACACTCACAAAACTGTGAATGATATTGATGCACTCATCGAGTTTCAAAGGCAAATCGAGTGTTTCGTCTTTACTCCATTCGCCAAGTACATAGTCCACTTGGCGACCACGACTAAAGTCGTCGCCAATGCCGAAACGCAAGCGAGCATAGTTATTGCCTCCAAGGTTTTCTTGAATGCTTTTCAGTCCGTTGTGTCCTGCATCGCTTCCTTTACCTTTCAGCCGAAGGCTGGCAAAGGGGAGGGCGAGGTCATCAACAAGCACGAGGACGTTTTCCAAGGGGATTTTCTCCTCTTGCATCCAATATCTCACGGCTTTGCCGCTGAGATTCATATAAGTGGTTGGTTTCACCAAGATGAGCGTGCGACCTTTGAATTTATATTCAGCCACCCACCCATGACGAGCATCTCTAAAACTAATATTGGACGCCCCAGCGAGGGCATCCAATATTTTAAACCCGATGTTATGTCGAGTGTTTTCGTACTCTTTTCCTGGATTACCTAACCCTACGATTAGATATTTCATGTTTTAAGCTTTACTTTGTGCTTGGGCTAACGCCGCTTTGCTTTCGCCGCTTTGCTTTCAGCGCCTTAGCTTCGCCGATTTAAGCTTAAAAGCGGCGAAGCCAAAGCAGCGCAGCTCATGCTTATTATTTTTTCTTCGCAGGAGTAGCAGCTGCTGAAGCATTCATGGCAGCACGTGCAGCACGTGTAATCATGATAGTTACTACAGGGTTTGATTTTGAGTTCAAGATTTCCAAGTCTCCAGCTTCGATTTGACCTACTTTGATAGCTTGACCAAGCTCTAGGTGGTCGATGTTTACTTTGATTGAGTCTGGAATGTTAGCTGGCAAAGCTTTCACACGCAAACGACGCAAGTTTAATTTCAACTTACCACCGGCACGCATACCTTTAGCATAACCTTCTACTTTCACAGGTACATCAATTTTCACTGCTTTGTCATCCGAAATTTGAAGGAAGTCAACGTGCAAGATTTGCTCGTTTACAGGGTGCCATTGAATGTCTTGCATGATGGCTTTGTAAGTTTTTCCTGAGATTTCAAGATCAACTAGATACACGTTTGGTGTGTAAACGATTTTGCGGAACTCCGCAAAGTCAGCTTGGAAGTGTACAGGTGTTTCACCACCATAAAGTACGCAAGGCACTTTTTCTTCAGCTCTCAACGCTTTAGCGTCTTTTTTACCAATGGCAGCTCTAAGCTCGCCTTTAATTGCAACAGATTTCATGTTGTTTTTAAAATATAAAATTAATAATTATGGTACTCAGCCCTCCCCTCGGATAGATTCCCGAAAAGGGCAAACCGCATACATAATTCCGCATCACTGCGGAAAAGTCGTGCAAATATATAAATTATTTGAAGAACTCGTCACTGATTGACTCGTTATGATACACTTTATTAATAGCTCGACCAAACATTTCCGCTGTGGAGAGGTATTTAATCTTGCTACAAGTCTTTTTCTTTGGAGGAATTGAGTCGGTGAAATAGACTTCTTCGAGTGCCGAATTTTCGATACGCTCGATGGCAGGGTCGGAAAGCAATCCGTGGGCAGCGAATGCACGCACCGAATTAGCTCCTTGCTCTTTCATTAATTCTGCGGCTTTAGTCATGGTGCCAGCGGTGTCGATGATGTCGTCAATCAAAATAACATCTCGACCTTTCACATCGCCAATAACAGTCATGCTGTCCACCACATTGGCTTTAGCACGAGATTTGTGGCAAATTACCATTTCAGTGCCTAGTGCGCGAGCATAGGCGTTGGCACGCTTTGTTCCGCCCACATCAGGAGAAGCAATAACGACATCTCTCAATCCCATTTGTTGAATAAACGGAATGAATAGGGTCGATGCGTAAAGGTGATCTACTGGCACATTGAAGAAACCTTGGATTTGGTCAGCGTGCAAGTCCATCGTGATGACACGATCGACGCCAGCGGTCATTAGCATGTCAGCCACTACTTTTGCTCCGATAGATACACGCGGTTTGTCTTTGCGGTCTTGACGAGCAAAGCCGAAGTAAGGCATCACAGCAATAATCTTGTAGGCAGAAGCTCTTTTGGCGGCATCAATCATCAGCAAGAGTTCCATCAGGTTGTCGCTAGTGGGAAATGTGGATTGCATGATATAGACATGACAACCACGGATTGTTTCGTCGAAACAAGGTTCAAATTCGCCATCGGCGAATACGGGGCAGCTTGATTTTCCAAGCTCAATGCCCATGCTTTCACATACTTTTGAAGTGAGATAAGTGGTTGCAGTACCACTAAAAATTTTTAAGGGTTTTTTGCCTCCCATGGTGTTGTGAGTTTGATTTGGTAACAATGCCGCAAAGGTAGAAATAAAAATTGAGAATGGAGAGTTGAGAATGGAGAATTATCAGGTAATACGCTATAATTGAGAATTGAGAATTGAGAATTGAGAGTTGGCTTCGCAATTAAATACCGTTAGGTCATTCTCCATTCTCCATTCTCAACTCTCCATTACCGCATTGATATATTCTAGCACTTCTTCTTTGCCGAGTTGGTGTTCCGAAGAAGTAACAAACATATCAGGAAGCTCAGCCCATGTTTCGAGCATTTTCTCACGATAATGCTCAATATTGTTTTGCAGTTGATTGATGCCAAGCTTATCGGCTTTGGTGAAGATGATGCTAAATGCCACGCCTTTTTCGCCACACCACTCCATAAATTCCATGTCGATTTTCTGAGGCTCATGGCGCACGTCAATCAGCACAAACAGACAATAAAGGTTTTGCCGCTTAATAATGTAATCGGTGATATAGTTCTGAAACTTATCTTTGGCAGCTTTCGACACTTTCGCATAGCCATAGCCGGGTAAATCCACTAAATACCAATGGTCATTAATCAAGAAGTGATTGATAAGTTGTGTCTTTCCCGGGCGAGAAGAAGTCTTCGCCAGTCCTTTGTGATTGGTGAGCATGTTGATGAGCGACGATTTGCCCACATTCGACCGACCGATGAATGCAAATTCGGGTCGATTCGGCTCGGGGCATTTATCCACGCTCGAATTACTCATCGTAAATTTTGCTGTTTTTATTTCCACGG
>JBKECD010000025.1:0-2494 GCA_047974225.1 Mangrovibacterium sp. | reverse complement strand
TGACGCTCGACCTGCAAATGTGCTTAAAGACAAGGACGGCAGGCTATATTTTATCGACACCTACCCTCACTCAAAATCTTATTTGGAGAATACCGAAAACTCACAAAGCGAGTCTGACAAAACGCCTACCCCACCGATTAACATTACAGAGCAGAGCCATGCAAGCATGAAAGACAGTGATAAGGTGGAAGCTGCACTTAATAGCGGAGGATTTGAAAAAGAATCAAGTAATTCCGCCGAAATCGAATCGGTAGTAAATAAAGCCGATGCTGCTAGCGATTCGATGTCTGATGATACTGAAACAGACGGAAAGATTTTATTCAAGATTGCGCCCAATAATCGAAGTGCAGAAGAGCAGGCAATTGTTGAAAATGCAAAGGCGGACGGTACATTTATGAAAGCTCCTAATGGCGAGCAAAGTAATTTGAATGAGAAGCAATGGGTTCAGGTTCGGACGAAAGCTTTTAAAGATTGGTTTGGCGATTGGGAGTTGATGAGTAAGCAAGTGCCTATTTTAAATACAGAGTCGCATCAATTTAAAGATAGCAAAGAAGCTAAAGAATGGGCGGTTGAGAATGGTATTGCCGGTGATTTTGAAAATAAAACCATCGGAAAGTACGAAATAACAAAGACTGCGATAGATAAGTATTTGCATAACAGTTCTGTTTCAAATAGCGATAATAGAGAGTTGCATCATTCTGTATTACGCATATTGCCACAAGTTATAGATAACTCTATTATTGGGGAGGTTCACGCTGATTACAACAAAGGTAAAGATGGCATTAGAGGTGCTGAGAATGGGATTAATCCTGATGTTACCATAAATAGATTATTTGGGGCAGTAGAGATTGACGGAAAGATTTATAGAGTAAAAACTACTCTGAAAGAATATAAAGGCGTCAATCAAAATGCAAAGCCGTACACATATGAAGTAACAAAAATAGAGTTGATTGACGGGAAACTGGCTAATGCTGAAAACAGCACCGACCCCAACATCAATAGCAACTCTATTACAGGAGCAAATCTACTACAAGGAGTTGAGAAATCCTATGAAAAAGGAGTAAATTTGATTAATTCCTCAAAAGTTGTAGATGAGAACGGCGAGCCAATGGTGGTTTATCATGGGACGATAAAGGGTGGCTTTTCTACATTTAAGAAAGGAGAATATGGAATTTGGTTTTCAAACGAAGATGTCGCAGGTGATTATGGTTACGAGACTGATGATGAAGGAGACCCAATACGGATTACGCCAGATGACGGTAAGAGAGATAATACCGTACAGGGTTTTTGGGAGCAAGGCGTTTACCCTGTTTTTTTGAATATACGAACTCCGAAAGTTGTAGATTTTGAGGGGAAAGGAGCTATTGAGAATAACATTACTCCAGATGAATATCTTGAAAATTTGCCAAAAGAAAACGACGGTTTAATAATTGAAAATGTCAAAGATTATGCCGAGCCGATGGGTGGAACAACTAATTATTACAGAGACCCTCATTCGACTTATGCTGTGTCTTCTCCCAACCAAATCAAATCAGCTACTGATAATGTAGGCACATTTGATGAGGGAAGTAATGATATTCGGTTTCGGGTGGAGGAAAATAAATTTCGATCCGAAGAACTATCTAAACCCTACAAAGGCAAAGTTCCTATGTCTGATATAGACAAGGCTGCTGCTGATTTGCGAGCTGAGTTTGGCGACAATCAGATTTACACGGTTCAGGATTCGAGCGAGCTTCCACCGCATATTGCACGGCAAGTTAAAAAAGCTGGCGGAAAGGTTCAGGGTATTTTTGATGCAGCGACTGGGCAGGTGTTTATTGTTGGCGAGAATATCAACAACAAAGAAGAGGTTCGGGCTATTGTTCTACATGAGCTTTTAGCACACAAGGGGCTTCGTAATGTGTTTGGGGAGAATGAGAAGTTGGATAAGGTCTTACAGGGTGTGTATGATGGCATGAGTGAGGTTGATAAGGAGAATTTGCGACAATTGTATGGCGATGACCAACTGTTAATAGCAGAGGAATACATTGCTAGCTTAGCTGAACGATACAAGAAGCCTAGCACGCTGAAACGCATGGTTGCTAAAGTTCGGGAGTTGGTGAGAGAGGTGTTTGGAATTGATTATAGCTACAATGATATTATGAGTATTTTAGCTAGGAGCGAGCGAGGATTTCAGATGCAAGCAAAGCCTAGTAAAGAATCGTATTCGAGCAGCGAGGATTATTTGAATGCTGTTGTGGAATATAATACAGGTGAGCCTTTGAATGAGGTTCGGTATCGGGCTGTCGAGGTGAATCGGGTTTTTAATGAGAACTTGGATATGCTTATTAAAGGCGATTTAGAGGATGGGTTTGTGTTTGACATGGGTATGCCGAGTGATGCTTTACTGATGGGCGGATTGCCTAATTTGCCGATTGAGCTTAGCGCAGAGCGGTTGGAGCGCAAATCTAAACAAGATAATCACGAGTTTAAGTTATCGAATTTGAAGAATTTA
>JBKECD010000109.1:0-2840 GCA_047974225.1 Mangrovibacterium sp. | reverse complement strand
GGTATTTTCACCAACATCACCCACGACCATTTAGACTATCACAAGACTTTTGCGGAATACATCAAGGCAAAGAAAAAATTCTTTGACGAATTGAAGCCAAAGGCGTTTGCGCTCACCAATGAGGATGATAAGAATGGCATGGTGATGCTTCAAAATACTTCGGCACAGCCGAAGACTTATGCGCTGAAATCAGTGGCGGACTATAAATGCAAGGTGCTAGAAAAACATATTGATGGCATGCTGCTGGAAATTGATGGGGTGGAAGTGTGGACGCATTTTGCGGGCATCTTTAATGCCTACAATCTGATGGCAATCTATGCTTCGGCAATTTTGCTGGGAGAAGAGAAAGATGAGGTGCTTGCGGCACTGAGTGCGATGACTCCCGTGGCTGGTCGCTTCGAAATTGTGCGTTCGGCTGATGGCAAGTTTGCCATTGTGGATTATGCCCACACCCCCGATGCGCTGAAAAATGTGCTTAATGGCATTCAGGAGATTAAAAGACCAGAGCAACGCATCATTACGGTGGTGGGCTGTGGTGGCGACCGTGACAAAACGAAACGTCCCATCATGGCACAAGAAGCAATGGCGCAAAGCGATAAAGTGATTCTCACTTCTGATAATCCACGCACCGAAGTGCCAGCAACGATTATTGCAGAAATGGAGGCGGGCTTGTTGGCAGAAGACCGCGCGCATGCTTTGTCGATTGAAAATCGAAAAGAAGCAATCCGCACCGCGTGCATGCTCGCACAATCGGGTGATATTATATTGATTGCAGGAAAAGGACATGAAGACTATCAAGAAATAAATGGGGTGAAACATCACTTTGATGATAAAGAGGTGGTGATGGAAGTCTTTGGGAAGTAAAAAGTAATAAACGCCGCAGGCAATAAACCCATAAACGCCGCAGGCATAAACCCATAAACAAAAATGATTTACTATTTATACGAAATACTCAAGGATTCAGGTATCCCTGGTATAGGGATGTTTCAATACATCTCGTTTCGAGCGGGATTGGCTGTTATTGTGTCGCTTATTATCACCATGCTATTTGGCAAGCGACTGATTCGTTTTCTGCAAGTGCAGCAGATTGGCGAAGAGGTGAGAAACCTCGGACTAGAAGGGCAGATGGCTAAACGAGGAACTCCCACAATGGGAGGAGTTTTGATTTTAGCTGCGATTATTATCCCCACTCTACTGTTTGCCAACTTGAAAAACATCTATATCATCTTGATGCTAATCACCACAGTGTGGTTGGGAGCTATTGGTTTTTTGGATGATTATATCAAGGTGTTTCGCAAGAATAAAGAAGGGCTGGCAGGAAAGTTCAAGATTATCGGTCAGGTGAGTTTGGGGCTTATTGTGGCGGGCACTCTATATTTTTCGCCCGATGTGGTGGTGCGTGAAAAAGTGAAAGATGCCGATGGTAATCTGATGCGTACCGTGGTGGTTGAGGATTATTCAGGAAGACAAAATGTGCATTATTTGACCGATGATGTGAAATCAACCAAAACAACAATTCCCTTTGTGAAGAATCATGAGTTTGATTATAAAGTTTTAGTGAGTTGGTTCACCGACTCAAAATGGGCGCAATGGGCGATTTATATCATTGCGATCATACTCATCATCACGGCTGTTTCCAACGCAGCTAATCTCACCGATGGAATTGATGGCTTGGCAGCAGGCACATCCGCCATTAGTGGAATTACGCTCGGGCTGCTGGCTTATGTGAGTGGCAACGTGGTTTTTGCTGACTATCTGAACATCATGTATATTCCCTTGGTCGGCGAGCTGTTTGTTTTTATTGCCGCATTTGCTGGTGCCACGATTGGCTTTTTGTGGTGGAACTCTTATCCCGCACAAATATTCATGGGAGATACCGGGAGTTTGGCATTGGGAGGTATTCTGGCTGTTTTTGCTGTCATTATCCGCAAGGAGCTGTTGATTCCACTGCTTTGTGGCATCTTCTTAGTGGAAAACTTGTCGGTGATGCTGCAAGTGGGCTATTTCAAATACACGAAAAAGAAATATGGTGAGGGAAGACGAATTATTTTGATGAGCCCTATTCATCATCACTATCAGAAAAAAGGAATACCAGAGCCTAAAATAGTGTCGCGCTTTTATATTGTGGCGATTATTTTGGCGGTATTGACATTGGCAACATTAAAAATGAGATAAATACTAGTTGTTAGTTATTGGTTGTTAGTTGTTATGGGAATGCTTCGCACTAAAAAATAAAAAAAATGAGCAAACGAATAGTCATATTAGGAGGTGGCGAGAGTGGCGCAGGCGCTGCAATCTTGGCAAAGCAGAGAGGCTTTGAAGTCTTTCTTTCCGACCGCTCGCTGCTTGCGCCAAAGTATGAGAAAATGCTGGTGGAGCATGGCATCAACTTTGAGCAAGGAGCGCACACCGAAGAGTTGGTGCTTTCAGCTGATGAGGTGATTAAGAGTCCGGGAATACCTGAGTCGGCACCGTTGATTCAGAAGCTTCGAGCGCAGCAGACACCGATTATTTCGGAGATTGAATTTGCGGCGCGCTACACCAAGGCAACCAAGATTTGTATCTCGGGAAGCAATGGCAAAACCACGACCACGATGCTGACTTATCAATTGCTGAAAGATGCAGGACTAAATGTGGGATTGGCAGGAAATGTGGGGCAGAGCTTTGCGTTGCAAGTGGCGCAATGCAACTATGATTATTATGTGTTGGAGTTAAGTAGTTTTCAGCTCGATGGAATGTATGATTTTAAAGCGGAGGTGGCGATATTGCTGAATATCACTCCCGACCATTTGGATAGATATGATTATAAGTTTGAGAATTATGTGCGCTCGAAGTTTCGG
>JBKECD010000029.1:0-30536 GCA_047974225.1 Mangrovibacterium sp. | reverse complement strand
ATTTTACTCGTGCTTGATAGTCGGTTTTCTTGCGACGATATTTGAGCCAATGGCTTCCTTCCTCATCGGTGTAAAGATTTTCATGGGTGATGCGAACCACATCGGCATAGGAAATGCCCGTGTAGCAAGCAAACAGAAACAAATCTTTGGTGAAAATTGTCGATAGATATCTGCTCGGAATGACCAAATCACGTACCTTCTCGAAACTCTCCCGACTCAATGCTTTGGGGGCAGTTTTTTCCTGTTTGGGAATTTTGTAATGGGCGAAATGAAGTTTCTCGGAAAGCCCCTCTTTGAAAGCCATTCGGCATATCTTCTTGAGCACAATTAAGTAATGGCGCACGGTCTGCACGGCATAGCCCTGATCGTTTAAAACGAACTCTTGATATTCTCGAATGAACTGCTCGTTCATCTGTCCAAAAGCCACATCTTTGCTTATGAACTACCTATGAATGAACGCACTCAGAGAGCGGTGCGTATATAAATAAGTGGATAAGGAGGTCGAGGCAACATCTACCCCTACACGAGATTTAAGCTCTTCCATGTGTTGATTGAGCCGGGCAAGCAAGGTCGTTTGCGTGTTCAGACTTCCCTGATAGCTATCCTTCACCGCTTGGGCATCGAATGGCTGATTGCGTTCCACTAGACTATCAAATGCCGAATGAATGCGAAGCAATAGCATGTCGATTTTCTGATTGACCTCCACCGCTTCACCACTCTTGCCCTTTAAGCGACTTTCACGTGGATTCCACAACTCGGGCGTGCAGGAAAGCTTACAGCTAAACTGCGACATGGAATGGTTCACCGTGATGCGTCCCATGATGGGGGCTTTGCCCGATTTGTCCAAACTGCTCTTTTTGAGGTAAAGCAAAACCTTGAATTTTGATATTTGCATACACTTATATTTTTATGCACTTTGCCATCGGCAAAGTTACTGGTTATATAAGCGTTCTTTGTGGCGCAAAACTCGGCGATTCAGCACATAAGCATCGGATTAACTCGATCTGTTACCCATTGGGGATTCGGAAACAACCCGACTAACGGTTTGGTAACTGAACTCTCGCATCTTTTCGCTTCCGCTTGCTCGAAGCAAAATCGCAAATTACTTCATTTCAAACCGTTTAAGCAAATATCTCCCTTGCTTGATTTGGAGTGCTTCGGGGGAAATTACTTCCATAGCTCGCTATGCTTTGGCGAAATTAGCCCAAAATACTTCGACTTCGCTCAGCAACCATCTATCTCTCATAAAATCAAAATGACCTAAAAGCTAATTTTTAGAAGTCCCCTTTAGTTTATTTCAAGTCCTGTGTTTTTGACTAAGTCAATCAGTGGGGAGTCTGGGTTGTTGTAAAACCTTCCTCTGCTGACGAGGTAAGGCTCAATTTTAGAACTCACTTTGCGAGTTAGACTCCAAATTTTTCCAATCAAATAATCGTCTTCGTTTTCGGAAACAAGCAAGACATCAATATCGCTTTCTGCGGTGGCTGTGTTTGATAAATAGCTGCCATACAAATAGGCTTTATCGATAGTTATGCCTTCAGAGCGCAAAGTGAAGATGTATTTTTCCAATAATTCTATAGCTTCTCTTTTAGCCATTGTAGTAGTTTTTTTGTTTGTGTGATGTATGCTTCAATCTGCGAGGAATTGGGAAGCGTTGGATTGTAGTCGGGATATCGCCCTTGTAGTTGATATTTCATTAATATTCCTAGGAAAATTTCGGTGTCGTTGTCAAATGTCAAATCGGCTTTCTCTGATAAGTAAATTAGGTTGTGTGATTTAGGAACAAAGTCGTTTGAGTTTTTTGCCACGTGAGCTTTGATGGCTTTTTCAATGACTAGGTGGCAGAAGAATAGTCCGTGAAGTGTTCGCTTCTCTCTAATTAACAATTCGGCTGTTGCAAAATCATTTTCTGCACCGTTAATCCAATAATCTATTTGCTTTTGAATATTTACCATCATCTTTGAGTGTTATACCTGCTCGCAAAGGTAGTAAAAAAGAGATGTTTACTTGCTTTGGATTAGAAAAAAGTGCTATCCACTCACTTTTGGCAATGCTTCCCTTTAATTAGTGTTGGAAAAGTCAGTTTTACTTCGAGAAAATAGATAGAAAGATAGCGGAATTGCTGGAATCTTGATAAAAAGCTGTTTCTTTTAAAAGTCTTAACGATAATTTTAAGCAGTTAATCTCTTGGATTAACTGCTTATTTTTTAACGCCTTGTTATGGAGTGTTGCGGAACCGTTTCTGGTGAAAAGTGAATAATTTAGGCAAATAAATCCACACGACTAAATTAACGACTGCATTTTAGCTAAATTTGCAATATATCGAAAGCAAATAAAAGCACATCGCTTTAAAATGTAAAAAACAGAAGTGTATGCAGACAGAAAAACAAATAACACAGGGTCTATACCGCCCTGAATTTGAACATGGGAGCTGTGGTATTGGCTTTGTGGCTAGCTTAAAGGGCCGCAAAAAGCATCAGGTGATTTCTGATGCGCTTGCCATGCTGGCTCGCATGGAGCATCGTGGGGGTACGGGCTACGATGTTAAAAGTGGTGATGGTGCTGGGATTTTGATTCAAATTCCCCACCAATTATTCATGGAGGAAGGTCCGAAAGATGGCATTAAAGTGCCTGCCTTTGGCGAGTATGCCGTGGCGATGATTTTCTTCCCAAAAGATGATGTGAAGCGTAATGAATGCAAGGATATTGTGGAGCGAAACCTCCGCAAGTTCGGGCTTTCATTCATCGGCTATCGCCATGTGCCGGTTGATAATTCCGACCTCGGGCGTGATTCAGCTTCCACCGAACCCGATGTGCAGCAACTTTTCATTAAGAAGCCGAGCGGTTGCAACCCAGAGGAGTTTGAGCGCAAACTCTTCGTTTTCCGCAAATACACCGAGCGCATGGCGCGCGAATCGGTGCAAGGGCTGGGATTTGATGGCATGAACATCATCTCTTGTTCGAGCAAAACAATTCTATATAAAGGTCAGTTGAACACCGAGCAGGTAACACTTTATTTCAAAGACCTCAGCAATCCGCTTGCGGCAAGTGCTTTGGCATTGGTGCACTCGCGTTTTTCCACCAACACTTTCCCAAGCTGGCAGCTTGCGCAGCCATTCCGCTACATCGCCCATAATGGTGAAATCAACACCAACCGAGGCAATGTCAATTGGATGAGCGCACGTGAAGCACTTTTGGAATCGACCAAGTTCACTCGTGAGGAGCTCGACATGGTGTTCCCGATTTGCGATTTGCGTGCTTCCGATAGTGCCAACCTCGATTTGGCAATTGAAATGCTCATGTTGAGCGGTCGCTCTTTGCCACACGTCATGATGATGCTCATCCCCGAGGCGTGGCAAAACGACCCCAAGATGGCGAAAGAAAAACGTGATTTCTATGAGTTCCACTCTGCCATGATGGAACCGTGGGACGGTCCTGCTTCGGTGTGCTTCACCGATGGCGAATTGGTGGGCGCAACGCTCGACCGCAACGGACTTCGCCCTTCACGCTATTGTGTAACTGAGGATGACATGCTCATCATGTCTTCGGAATCGGGCGCATTAGACGTTGACCATGCCAAGGTGAAACTCCGTGGACGATTGCAGCCCGGCAAAATGTTTGTGGCTGATTTGAACCAAGGGCGCATCATTTCCGATGAGGAAATCAAGCATGGTGTGGTGAGCAGTCAGCCTTATGGCGAGTGGGTGAAGCAAAATATGACCTACCTCGACGAGCTGCCTTCAGTGCCTGATTTGGAGCTGAAAGACCCCGATGCAAAATCGCTTCTGAAACGCCAAAAGTCATTTGGTTTCACCCACGAAGACCTCGAAGTGATTCTCAAACCAATGGCGGAAACAGGCAAAGAAGCCATGGGCTCGATGGGTGCTGACAATCCGCTAGCGGTGCTTTCCGACCGTCCTGTTTTGCTTTCGCACTATTTCAAACAATTATTCGCCCAAGTAACCAACCCTCCAATCGACCCTATTCGAGAGCGGATTGTGATGGATTTGCGCACTTATGTGGGGGGATTCAAAAATATTCTCACCGAGTCGGCTGAGCATTGTCGCCGAATTGCGATTGATCAACCTGTGCTGACTAATGAGCAGTTGGTGAAGCTTTCCTATGTCGATCACAAGCATTTTCAAACCAAGAAAATCAACATCGTTTTCCACGCCACAGGCGAGGACGGCAAGTTGGAGAAAAAGCTCGAACGACTTTGTACTTATGTGGAAGATGCGATTGATGAAGGCTACTCGATTATTCAACTCACTGACTTTGCCATTAGCACTGACCATGCACCGATTCCTTCGGTGTTGGCAGCTTCGGCGGTGCATCATCACTTGATTCGTATCGGCAAGCGTGGTAAGGCCGACATCATCATGGAGGTGGGCGATGTGCGTGAAGTGCATCATTTTGCGGTGCTGTTGGGCTATGGCGTTTCAGCCATCAACCCCTATATGGCTATTGATTCGGTGAAGCGAATGGCTGCCGATGGGGTGATTAATGTGTCGCCCGAGCAAGCGGTGAAAAACTATATTAAAGCGGTGAATGGTGGTCTGCTGAAAATCTTCTCGAAGATGGGTATTTCCACCTTGGCTTCTTATCAAGGAGCGCAGATTTTTGAAATTCTAGGTTTGAGCTCGAAGGTGGTTGATACTTATTTCACTGGCACCGTGAGCCGCATCGAGGGTTTGAGCCTTGATGATATTGCTACGGAAGCGTTGGCACGCCATCGCAAGGGATATCCTGCACGATTGGGCGGCAACAAGGTGCTCGAACCGGGCGGAGAATATCACTGGCGCAAAGATGGCGAACGCCACCTCATGTCGCCACAGGCGATTTATCACCTGCAAAATGCCACACGAAACAATGATAAAGGCGCATTTAAGAAATACACCGAATTGGTGGACGGGCAGACGCAAGCCGCATTCACTCTCCGTGGATTGATGGACTTAGAGCCCGACCGTGAGCCAATCTCGATTGACGAAGTGGAATCGACTGAAAATATCTTGAAACGCTTTGCCACAGGGGCAATGTCTTTCGGCTCGATTTCATGGGAAGCACACACCACGCTCGCCATTGCGATGAACCGCATCGGCTCGAAATCAAATTCTGGCGAGGGGGGCGAAGACCCGATTCGCTATACCCCGCTGCCCAATGGCGATGATATGTGTTCGGCAACGAAGCAGATTGCATCGGGGCGTTTTGGGGTGAATAGCTACTATTTAAGTCAGGCGAAGGAACTGCAAATCAAGATGGCACAAGGAGCGAAGCCCGGTGAGGGCGGTCAGCTGCCAGGGCACAAAGTGAACGGCTGGATTGGGCGCACACGCCAATCGACACCCGGAGTGGGCTTGATTTCACCGCCACCACACCATGACATTTATTCGATTGAGGACTTGGCGCAGCTTATCTTCGACCTTAAAAATAGCAACCGACATGCACGCATCAATGTGAAATTGGTTTCCGAAGCTGGTGTTGGCACGGTGGCTGCGGGGGTCTGCAAGGCAAAAGCTGATGCGGTGCTGATTTCGGGTTTCGATGGCGGAACAGGTGCTTCGCCATTGAGTTCGATTAAGCATGCTGGGCTTCCTTGGGAGCTTGGTTTGGCGGAAACACATCAAACGCTGGTGAAAAACCGCCTGCGCGACCGCATCTTGGTGCAAGCCGATGGACAAATGCGCACGCCACGAGATTTGGCAATCGCCACTTTGCTCGGAGCGGAAGAATGGGGCGTGGCAACGGCTGCGCTGATTGTGGAGGGCTGCATCATGATGCGTAAGTGCCACAGCAATACTTGTCCGGTGGGTGTGGCGACGCAAGATGAAAAGCTTCGCAAGAAATTTACAGGCAATCCCGACCATGTGGTGAACTTCTTCACTTTCTTGGTGGACGGTTTGCGCGAAATCATGGCGGAGATGGGATTCCGCACCATTCAAGAGATGGTGGGGCAGTCGCAATGCTTGATGTTTAAAGAATATACCGACCATTGGAAATATAAAAACCTCGATTTAAGTCCGATTCTGCACAAAGAACCAGCGCATGAGGGCGTGGCACTCTTCAAAACGAAAGACCAAGATTATCAGATGGAAGAGATTTTGGATTGGAAGTTTGTGGAGGCTGCCAAAGAGGCAATGGAATCGGGAAAAGCGGTGAAAGCTGAGTTCCCCGTGCTCAACACCGACCGCTCGGTGGGCACATTGCTTTCGCATGAGCTTACGAAGAAATATAAAGGCGAAGGATTGCCCGATGACACGATTCAATTCAAACTGACCGGTTCGGCTGGGCAATCGCTGGGCGCATTCATGTGCAAAGGGATTTCGATTGAGGTGGAAGGCGATGCTAACGACCATTTCGGCAAAGGTTTGTCGGGTGGGCAGCTGGCAATCTACCCCCACAAAGATGCGCCTTTTGTGGCTGAAGAAAATATCATTGTGGGCAATGTGTGCTTCTATGGCGCAACGGCTGGCAAGGCGTATATCAGAGGTGTGGCAGGCGAACGATTCTGCGTGCGCAACTCGGGTGCTGAAGTGGTGGTGGAAGGAATTGGCGACCATGGTTGTGAATATATGACAGGCGGTAAGGCGGTCATTTTGGGCAAGACAGGTCGCAACTTCGGAGCTGGCATGTCGGGCGGTGTGGCGTATGTGCTTGATGTGGATGGCGAGTTTGCAAGCCGCTGCAACATGGAGATGATTGAGCTGGAAAGCCTCGTGGATTCCGAAGAGATTGCTGCCTTGAAAGCGATGATTGAAACGCATCAAGCGAAAACCGATTCCGCTGTGGCGAAACGAGTGCTTGCGGATTGGGATGCTAGCTTGAAGCAATTTGTGAAAGTGATACCAACGGATTATAAACGTATGCTCGGCTTCATCGAGAAAGCTCGCAATTCGGGTAAATACACCACTGAAGAACAAATTATTGATGCTGCATTTGAAATGTCTTTGTGAATTATGAGTTATGAATTATGAGTTATGAATTGGGCAGAGTTGCTACTTCGCACTCTGCACTTCGCACTCAAAAAATAAGCAGACATGGGAAAACCAACAGGATTTTTAGAATATAATAGAATTGCCAATCCCACGCGCTCGATTCCAGAGCGGTTGAAAGATTGGGGCGAGGTGTATGTGCTTCGTGATAATGCCACTTGCGAAATGCAAGGGGCAAGATGTATGGATTGCGGCGTGCCTTTTTGCCATCGTGGCGAATTGATGCACAATGGCGCATCGGGCTGCCCGGTGTATAACTTGATTCCCGAGTGGAACGATTTGATTTATCGTGGGCGATGGAAAGAGGCACTCGAACGCTTGCACCACACCAATAATTTTCCTGAATTTACGGGGCGAGTTTGTCCTGCGCCTTGTGAAGCGGGGTGTGTCTTGGGCATCAATGAGCCGCCTGTAACGATTCACGACAATGAGCGTGCGATTGTAGATAGAGGCTTTCGTCGGGGGTGGATTCAGCCCGAGCCACCCGAAGAGCGCACAGGCAAGAAGGTGGCAGTCATTGGGTCGGGTCCTTCGGGATTGGCGTGTGCAGCACAGCTCAACAAGGCAGGGCACTTCGTAACGGTCTTCGAGCGTGATGACCGCATCGGAGGGTTGCTCATGTATGGCATTCCCAACATGAAGCTCGACAAAGCGATTGTGCAACGTCGGGTAGATTTGCTCGCTGCCGAGGGCATCGAGTTTAAGACTAATGCCTATGTGGGCAAGAATGTCAGCATCAACAAGATTTATCAGAATTATGATGCCATTGTTTTGGCGAGTGGGGCAACCAAGCCACGTGATTTGCCTATTGAGGGGCGAGATGCCAAAGGCATTTATTATGCGATGGACTTCCTCAAAGCCAACACGAAAAGTTTGCTCGACAGCAAGCTCACCGATGGCAACTACATTTCAGCCAAAGGCAAGCATGTGGTGGTGATTGGCGGTGGCGACACTGGAACGGATTGTGTGGGAACAGCTCTCCGCCATGGCTGCGAGCAGGTAACTCAACTCGAAATCATGCCTCGCCCAGCGATGGAGGTGGATAGAAGCACCAACCCTTGGCCTGAATGGCCTAAGGCGATGAAGATTGACTATGGTCAGCATGAAGCTATCTTCAAGCAAGGAGCCGACCCACGGCAGTATCTCACCATGAGCAAATCCTTTGAAGCCGATGCCGAAGGCAATTTGGTGGCGGTTCATGTGGTGAGCATCGAATGGGTGAAAAGCGAAGAAGGGCGCATGATTCCGAAGGAAGTGCCGGGCTCGGAACAGCGCATTAAGGCGGATATTGTCTTGCTAGCGATGGGATTCATGGGTCCTGAAGAAGACTTGGGAAAGCTTTTGCAATTAGACCACGATGCACGTTCGAACTATCTAGCCGAATATGGCACATTTAAGACCACCCGCAAGAAAGTATTTGCCGCCGGCGATGGTCGCCGTGGGCAATCGCTCGTGGTGTGGGCAATCAACGAAGGGCGCGCCTGCGCTCGTGAAGTTGATAGATGGCTGATGGGCGACACGGTGTTGCCGTAAGAGAAAAGCCCCTCCCGACCTTCCCATACAAAAAAAGCGAACCGCAAGGTTCGCTTTTTTATTTATTCACTTCTAACAACTAATTCATCATATGCCAGATGCACATTTGCGGGAAGCAACGCATCTTCCTCGGCGTGCAGTCCCATGTGGTGTGAAATGTGGGTAAGGTAGGCTTGCCGAGGTTTTAGCTCTTCGATAAGTTGCAGTGCCTGCTCAAGATTTAGGTGAGAAATATGCGGTTTCTTATGCACAGCTCCCAGCACAAGCACATCAAGTCCGTGTAGTTTTTGTTTTTCTTCTTCGGAAATCGTGTTCATGTCGGTGAGATAGGCAAAGTTGCCAATCCGATAGCCAAACACGGGCAGCATGTAGTGCAATCCTCGAATGGGAATAATCTTCACCCCCTCAATTTCGAAAGGTTTATGCTCAATCTCGTGCAGCTCCATTTCAGGCAATCCACCGAAGCGCACGGGCGCAAACACATAGCTATACACCTGCTTTAGTGCTTCGAGCACTCGATTTTCTGCATAGATATGGACTGCCGACTGCTGCACCTTATTAAATGCACGGATATCATCCAAGCCATACATGTGATCGACATGCTCATGGGTGAGCAACACCGCATCGATCCGCTGCTGCTTATTGCGCAGCATTTGCTGCCGGAAGTCGGGACCTGCATCAATCAAAATTTGTTTGTCATCCACCTCAATCAGCACCGACGAGCGAAGCCGCTTATCTTTTTCATCTTCCGAAGTGCACACGGAGCAATGACATGCAATGGTGGGCACACCTTGCGATGTGCCTGTGCCGAGAAATGTGATTTGTATTTTTTTGCTCATGATGCAAAACTACTAAATTGACTTCTTTCTTTCGCAAATAATCTCGGCAAATCGGGAAACGTTATTTCTTTTTTGCCCGAAAAAAACGTTTGGGCGAGCAACATGCAACGCGTTTTGTGAAAAAAAATGTTTGGGCGAGCAACTTGCAATGCGTTTTGTGAAAAAAAACGTTTGGGCGAGCAACTTGCAATGCGTTTTGTTAAAAAAAATGTTTGGGCGAGCAACTTGCAATGCGTTTTAGCCAAAAAAACGTTTGGGCGAGCAACTTGCAATGCGTTTTAGCCAAAAAAACGTTTGGGCGAGCAACTTGCAATGCATTTTAGCCAAAAAAACTTTACTTTTGCACAAAACAAAAAATCCATGTCCACCTTATATCTCATTCCGATAACTCTCGGTGAAACCGAAATCAGCCCAGTGCTGCCTCTCGACAATAGCAAAATCATTCTCCAACTGAAGCATTTTATTGTGGAAAACATCCGCACGGCACGCCGATTCCTCAAGCAAGTCGATAAATCAATTGACATTGACTCTCTCACCTTCTATGAACTCAATAAGCACACCGACCTTAAAGCCATTGGCGAATATCTACACCCAATGAGCGAGGGGCTTAGCATCGGAATCATGTCGGAAGCGGGCTGCCCGGGCATTGCCGACCCGGGGGCGGAAGTGGTGCGATTAGCTCATCAGAAAGACTTGCACATTGTGCCGCTTGTGGGTCCTTCCTCGATTGTGCTCGCCATGATGGCATCGGGCATGAACGGACAAAACTTCGCCTTCAACGGCTATTTGCCGATTCAGAAAGGCGAAAAACAGAAACACCTGAAAATGCTCGAAGGGCGCATGGTGAAAGAGAACCAAAGTCAGGTGTTCATCGAAGCTCCTTATCGGAATTTGCAATTGCTCGACGACTTACTCTCGATTTGTGCGCCTCACACAAAACTGTGCATCGCCTGCAACATCACTTGTGAGGATGAATATATCAAGACCAAAACCATCGCCCAGTGGAAGAAAGAGAAGCCCGACATTCAGAAGAAACCAGCGATATTTATTTTGGGGAGTTAATAAAGCCCCCTCCAACTCCCCCAAGGGGGAGAGCTCAAAGTTCGACTAACTCCGAGAATTTATCTTTAGCACCACAAAATTCACCACAAAGGCGGCAATCAGAATGTAATTACCAATCGGCAGCTCGAAATATGTGGCGAGCAATTTGCCACTCAATGCAAGCAGTCCGCCCACAAGCATGGCAGTAGTGGCATGGCTTTTATTCACTCGCACATTCCACAGCGCAAGGACTATCGGCACGATGAATGCCCCCGAATAGAATGTTAGCGCAAGCAATAGCGTGTTGATTATCGAAGTGGCAAAAAGCGCAATGACCATGCTCAGCAATCCGATCATCGCCACAAATAGGCGGGTCATTTCCTTGGAAGACTTATTGTCGATGTTTGGATTCGCCAGCTCACTCAGCATCATCGAAGCAGTGAGCAGAGTAGTGTCGGCAGAAGAAAGCACCGCTGAAAGCAATGCCGCCGCCATGATGCCCACCACCCACGAAGGCAGATAAGCCACAATCACCTCAATCAATGCCACCGAATGCAACTGGTCGGGCGAGAGGTTTTCCGAAGCAAACACCCCCAGATAGGTCAGCACAAAAGCAAATGGCACAAGCAAAATAGCCGATAGCAACACACTTCGGCGTGCCACCTGTGCATTTTGCGCACAAAACAACCGAGAATAAACATCGGGTCCCACCACAAAGGTGGTGGAGAATGTGAGCAGCAGCACCAGCAAATCAAGCGGAGCGAAAGCCGAATTAAAAGGAAAGCTCTCCCCTATCCTGCTCACCTGCGCATCGCCATGATGAAACAGCAGATAGACTGCCGCCACCACAATGCCGAGCATCATAATAATCGCCTGCATGAAGTCGGTTTTCACAATCGAAAGCTGACCGCCCAGCACCGTATAGACAATGAACACCAATGCAGAAAGCGACACGCCCACATCATAGGGCAGACCAAAAAGGGTAAACAAAATCTTAGCAGCCGCAATCATCTGTGCCGCCACAATGCCTGTCCACGCTAGCGGAATGATGACGGAAGCCAAGCGTTGTGCCGATGCCCCATAATAATTACCTATCAAATCGCTCAGCGTGAATTTGCCATGCTGCACCACCTTGCCCACCACCGGCACAAGGCAGAAGAAACCAATCGAAGCTGCCAACAGATACCACACCGAAGCCCAGCCTTGTGTCATCGCTAAATTCACACTCCCCAAAATGGCTGAACCACCCAGCACCGAAGCCAGCAGGCTGCCCGTGATGAGCAGCACCCCTTTATTCTTCCCCGCAGCAAAGAAATCAGTGGGCGTTTTCAATTGCTTAGTCGAAACGTAAGTAATCGCAAACAAGATGAGAACATATATAATAAGTATGGTTGCTATCATTTGAGTTATGAGTTATGAGTTATGAGTTATGAGTTGGGCAACTCTGCACTTAGGCACTTAGGTACTTAGGTACTTAGGTACTTAGGCACTTAGGCACTTAGGCACTTAGGTACTTAAAAACTTTATCTCATCTTCAAATTCAACACGATAATCCTCATGCAGCTTGTCGAGAGCCTTTTCAGCCATGCGCAATTGGGTGGCATAGAGGTTGCGCATGATGGGGCTGCTTTGCATCGAGATTTTCTCCGTGCGCATCTTGCGACAGAAATAGCAGAGCAAATCCACCTCGGTGGATTTCTCATTGGAATAGCGGATGGCTTGCTTCACATCTTTGAGAATCTTGCGCACACTTTTCTTAATCAGATAGCCACTTCGCCGATTGATGCTTTTAAATCCGAGGTCAATTTCCGCCTTGATGCCTTCCACATAAGCCGATTCATCTTCCGACTCAAAAAGCAGGTAGGTGAGCAACTCTTTATTGTCTTTCTTGAAGCGAGCCATGCGCAGACAAAGCTCATAGAGTTGCTCTGGCGGATAGCTCTTAAGCTCATTGCGTATCTCTTGAAGCGTTCTCGCTTTCATGCTTTAAATCTCCTCAGGCAGCGCCACATTCAAAATCACCCCGAGGAATGCCGCAATCGTCAGCCCCGACATTTCCACCGACCCCCCCATGGGAATGGAGCCGATGCCGATGCCCGCCACCAAGATGATGGACGCAATAATCAGATTGCGAGAATGCCCAAAGTCGAGCTGTGCATTGACCATGGTGCGCACGCCGATAGATGAAATCATGCCAAATAAAATCACCGAAATACCTCCCATCACCGGTAGCGGAATATTGGAAATAGCCACGCCAAACTTTCCGAAGAAGCTCAGAAAAATTGCCATCACGGCAGCGATGCGGAGAATGAAAGGATTATAGTTTTTCGTTACCGCAAGCACCCCTGTATTTTCACCATAAGTAGTGTTGGCAGGACCCCCCACCAAACCAGCAAACAAAGTTGCCAAACCATCGCCCAAGATGGTGCGATGCAAGCCGGGGTCTTTCACAAAATCCTTGCCCACCACTTCGCCATTGCCTTTGATATCGCCAATATGCTCCATAAACACCACCAAGGCAATCGGAGCAATAGCGAGCACGCTCGACCAGGAGAAGGAGGGCACGGTGAATATCGTGTCCACCACCGATTGGTCGGTGAAAACTAACCATGGCGCCGCTGCAATAGCTGATGTGTCGAGCACTCCAAAAAAGCCCGCCACCACATAGCCCACAATCACCGAAGTCAGAATGGGCACTAAGCGGAAAAATGATTTGTCAATCACACTGCAAATAATCATGGTGAGAATGACCGCAAGGCTGATAATCAGCGACACATTATTAAACACGCCATCCACATAAAGCGCATTATTCACCGCCACAGGGGCTAGGCGAAGCCCAATCACAATGATGGTGGGACCCACCACGATGGGCGGAAATAGGCGGTTGATATTGTCCACTCCCCACCATTTCACCACGGCAGCAATCGCCACATAGACCAAGCCTGCCGCCATAATGCCACCTTTCACCTCGGCAATGCCATACTGCTGCAACACAAGCGATATTGCGCCAATGAAAGCGAAACTCGACCCCAAGAAGGAGGGCACTTTGAATTTAGTTACGGAGTGGAAAATCAGTGTTCCCACCCCAGCGCAGAAAAGCGCAATCGAGGGGTTCAATCCAGTGAGCGCAGGCACGAGTACCGTTGCGCCAAACATGGCTAACACATGCTGAAATCCTAAGAGCAGCATTGAAGCTTTAGCGTGTTTTGTATTCATATATTTGTTTTTTTTAGTGCGAAGTGCAGAGTGCGAAGTGCCTCTTACATTATCGCATTGTACATTATTTCACAAAAAGTAATTCTCGATATTTTAAAAGCGACCACATTTCATCGTCCACAATCACTTCCAGCGCATCGGCATGCGAGCGGATTTGCTGCATGAGCGGTAAAATGCACTCTTCATAGCTGAGTGATTTCAGCTCGCCCACTGCCATCGCATCGAGCTTCTCACGCTCTTGCTGCATGCCGACAGCAAGCTGCTTGAGCTCGCTTGTGTGGCGACTTATTGCCTTAATCAACTCAATTTCATCGGCTGACAAATGGGCAAACTCCGAATCGGCAAACACGTTTTTCAGTCCCTGCACATTCTGCAACAACACATTCTGATATTTAATAGCTGTCGGAATGACATGATTGATTACCAGATTTGCTAGCACTGCCGACTCCACTTGCACCTTCGAGATGAACTTTTCATATTCAATCGCCATGCGATTTGCCAGTTCTTCTGGAGTGAAAACTTTCTGTGTGCCGAAAAGCTTCGCCGCTCGCAAATCGCCCCAATGCGCCACCGACTTGCTGAAACTATCCACCTTAGTCAGCCCTCGCTTCATTGCCTGTGCTTCCCATTCTTTGCTGTGTGCGTTGCCATCAAAGCGCACCTTTTTTGTTTCGACAATCAGTTTTTTCAGTATCTGAAAAATCGCCTCATCCTTGCGCACATCCTTGGCAATCAGTTTTTCCACATCGGCATGAAACTTTTCGAGCTGCTGTGCTAGAATTGTATTCAAGACCGTTACCGCTGCGGCTGCATTGGCAGAAGAGCCCACGGCTCGAAACTCTATGCGATTGCCCGTGTAGGCAAGTGGAGCGGTGCGATTGCTATCGGTGGTGTCGATGATAAATTCAGGGATGCGGGCAATATTTAGCTTGAGTGCCACTTTCTCGTCGGGAGTCATTTTTCGCTCGGTAACGGCTGTTTCCATCAAGTCGAGCTTCTTGCTCACTTCCGAACCGAGGAAAACCGACAATATCGTGCTAGGGGCTTCATTAGTGCCCAATCGCCAAAAATTTTCGGGGGTGAAGATACTCGCACGGAGCAAGTCTTGATTGTCGAGCACCGCCTTCATGGTGTTGAGCAAAAAGGTGAGAAATTGCAAATTACTCTTCGGATTTTTGCCCGGCGAAAAAACATTGGCGCCGGTGTCGGTGCTGAGCGACCAATTGACATGCTTGCCCGAGCCATTGACCCCCTCGAAAGGCTTTTCGTGGAAAAGCACCATGAATTTATGGCGGCGAGCCACCTTTTTCATCAAGTCCATGAGCAGTTGATTATGGTCGTTGCTCAAATTCGCCTCCTCATACATTGAGGTCATTTCAAACTGATTAGGCGCAACCTCATTATGTCGAGTTTTCACCGGAATGCCCAACTTGAAAGCCTCTTCTTCAAGGTCTTCCATGAAGCGATACATCCGTGTGGGAATGGAGCTGAAATAGTGTGCATCGGTCTGTTTGTCTTTCGAAGACGTGTGCCCGAGCAGAGTTCTACCCGTGAGCACCAAGTCAGGTCGTGCTTTATATAAAGCTTCATCGAGCAAGAAATATTCTTGCTCCCAGCCCATTTGCGCTTGCACTTTCGTAACGTTTTTATCGAAATAAAGGCACACTTCTGTGGCGGCCTTATCGAGCGCCGAAAGCGAGCGCAGCAGGGGTGTTTTATAGTCGAGGGATTCGCCCGTGTAGGAAATCAGCACTGTGGGGATGCAGAGTGTGCCATCCACAATGAAGGCGGGCGATGAAGCATCCCACGCCGTATATCCACGTGCCTCAAAAGTCTGACGACCGCCCGAAAGAGGCAAGCCCGCCAAGCTAGGCGTCTGCTGCGAGAGCATTTCTCCTGAGAATTTTTCCACCACGCCATCGCCCTCGGGCACAATGAAAGCGTCGTGTTTCTCCGCAGTGGCGTTGCTGAGGGGTTGAAACCAGTGGGTGTAGTGGGTCGCCCCATTTTCCACCGCCCACGCCTTCATGCCTTGTGCCACTTGGTCAGCCATTTTGCGATTAATCGGCTCACCTTTGTCGATAGCCTCGCAGACCGCCTCGAAAGCATCGGTGGAGAGGTATTTGCGCATTTTGGCACGCCCAAAGACCTTGTCGCCAAAGTAGTCTGATATTTGTTTGGATTGTCGAGTGATGATTTTCAACTCCCGATTGTATATTTCTTCTAAGGCTTTAAAACGGATTGTTGCCATGCTTTTTTTATGGTCGATATCTGGTTTTACACTATTTTTCTGACTCACACGTCCACAAAATTAGGTAATTGTCGGCACATAACCTAATTCTGCCTAGTCTTTGAGCATCGCACTTTTTATCTCTGGAAAAAATGAAGCCTTTGTGCAAATGCAAAAAGTCTTCAGCGAAAAAATTGAAGACTTTTTGCATTTCATGTAAATGATATTTCTCTATCTTTGTCCTATGCAAAATACTCTGTCGGCAAAAAAACATTTCATTTATATGCTCGGTTGCGTGCATCTGTTGATGTGCGCAGCCTGTCAAGCTCAACCTATGATTCAACCCGATTTCTTAAAAACAGGCGACACCATTCGAGTGATTGCTCCTGCTGGAGTGGTGGACAATGCCAAAACAAAAGCAGGGCTAGCCCTCTGGGAAAGTCGAGGATTTAATTTGAAAGTGGGCAGTCATGTCTATGATGTCAATCGACGGTTTGCAGGAAGTGATGCCGACCGCTTGCACGATTTGCAGGAGGCAATGGACGACCCCACCTGCAAGGCAATCGTGTGTGTGCGTGGTGGCTATGGCTCAGTGCATCTGATTGACAAGCTCGATTTCACCAAGTTTAAAAAGCATCCGAAATGGCTGGTGGGATTTTCCGACATCACGGTGCTGCACGAGGAATTTCAAAAACAGGGATTTCAGACCATTCATGGTCCGATGATTGCTTCTTCACTGCTTGATGATCAGGCAAGCGAAAGCTTCGAATATCTCTCTGACTTGTTGCGTGGCAAAATTCCTTCCTACTCCTTCAAGTCTCATGAGCTCAATCGCCCCGGAGAAGCTCACGGCGAGCTCATCGGCGGAAATCTGTCTATTATATATAGTATGCTCGGCGATGCAACGCTGCTCGACACCGATGGCAAAATTCTTTTCATCGAAGATGTGGGCGAGCAGCTTTACCACCTCGACCGCATGATGTGGGCGCTAAAACGTGCGGGCAAACTCGAAAAACTAGCAGGATTGTTGGTGGGCGAATTTACCGAAATGAAAGACTCGGGAAACATGCGCCAATCGGTGGAAGAGATTATCTGGAATGTGGTGAGCGAATATGATTTCCCCGTCTATTTCAACTTCCCCGCAGGGCATGGCGACAATAATTATCCACTGGTGTTCGGACAAAAATATCAGCTAGATGAAGCCCCCTCCATCTCCCCTGAAGGGGGAGGGTGAAAGCTCTAGGCTTATTTGTAAAATGTAAAATCTATCATCTAAAAATCTAATATCCCTCTGCATGATTGCACTCTCCCCCTTCGGGGAGACGGAGGGGCTCAATCTATGAAACAAGCTCTTGTGTGGCTCTTATTACAGCCCATCAAATTTTATCGTGCCGCCATATCGCCACTCTTTCCGCCTGTCTGTCGATATACGCCCACCTGCTCGCAATATGCCATGGATGCACTGAAAATTCACGGTCCTTTTCGTGGCTCTTGGTTGGCGATAAAGCGCATTGCTCGCTGCAATCCTTGGGGAGGACATGGGCATGACCCGGTGAAGCCCCCTCCATCTCCCCCGAAGGGGGAGGGTAAAGCACCAAAGTGGAAAAGATTAATGCCCTGCAAGGGCGACATATAATAGTATGGGATGCAAACCCTATGAAAAACCCTATAAAATGAAACAGTTCATATTTTTATTCTCGTGTGTGATGCTATTTTCATGCACCAATCAACCGACTGCCCAGAAACCATTGGTGGCGGTGAGCATTGTGCCTCAACAGTACTTTGTGGAAAGTATTGCCGACACGCTGGTGGAGGTGTTGGTGTTGGTCGAACCCGGAGCTAGTCCCGAACTCTATGAATTGCGCCCTGCGCAAATGGCAAATCTTGCCAAAGCATCGGCATGGCTAGGCATCGGAAAGATTGACTTTGAACAAGGATGGAAAAAGAAAATCCTCACAAGCAATCCCGATTTGAAATTCTTCGACACTTCGGCACAAGCCGATTGGATTGCGGAGGAAATCCGTGTGCATGGCGACCATGTGCACATGCATGGCGTGGACCCTCACATCTGGACAAGCACTAAGGAAGGATTGAAAATTGCCGAGGAAACCTGCAAAGCTTTATGCGAATTATTGCCCCAACACAAAGCGCAATTCACCGTCAACTATCAACAGCTAGCGAGTGAAATCTCGCAGCTCGACCAAGAATTGGAGCAGCTTTTCGCTGCCAGCAAAAACAAAAGCTTCCTTATCTTTCATCCTTCGTTGAGCTATCTGACACGTGATTATGGGCTAACCCAAATTCCTTTGGAATTTGAAGGCAAAGAGCCTTCGCCTAAATATATCGCAGATTTTGTGGCGCAAGCGCAAAATCTAAATTTAACGCAGATTCTGATTCAAAAGGAATTTAGCAAAAACACCGCCGAACAGCTCGCCAAAGAAATCAATGGCGAACTAGTGGAAATCAATCCGCTAGGCGAAGACTGGGCAGCGGAGTTGCGAAAAATCGCACAAATAATCACGGCAGAAGTCCAATAATCCAACATCTAATAATCCAACAATCCTCCAATGAACGAGTTGATTGAAATAAAAAATCTAAGTGTGAGCTATGATGGTGTCGAGGCGCTTCAGCAGGCAAGCCTTCATGTGCATGCTCATGACTTCATCGGCATTATCGGACCGAATGGCGGAGGAAAAACCTCGCTCATCAAAGCCGTCTTAGGACTAGTGAAACCAAGCGAGGGGGAAGTGCACTTCCATATCGGCAAGCACGAAGTGGGCTATCTGCCACAGGTGAACCAAATTGACAAGCAATTTCCCATCACAGTGCTCGATGTGGTGCGCTCGGGGCAAGCACACGGCTTGCTCAATCGCTTCGGCAAGGAAAAGCAAGCGAGCATCGCTCGTGCCGAGCAACTACTACATGAGGTGGATGCACTTCATCTACGGAATAAGGCTATCGGGGAACTTTCAGGCGGACAGATGCAACGGGTATTTCTTTGCCGAGCTCTGATGAACGAACCCAAGTTGCTCATCCTCGACGAGCCCGACACCTATGTGGATAGCCAGTTTGAAGCCAGCCTCTATGAGAAACTTCGAGAACTCAATCAGCAGATGGCAATCATTTTGATTTCGCATGACATCGGCACTATTTCAAGCTATGTGAAAACCATTGCTTGTGTGAATAAAAACCTGCATTATCACCCCAGCAACTCCATCACTTCCGAGCAATTAGCAGGCTATAATTGCCCCTTGCAAATTGTGTCGCATGGTGAAGTGCCACACACGGTGCTTTGTAGGCATGAAGATTCAAGCCCCTCCTAACCTCCCCGAGGGGGAGGGACTAGAACCACAAAGATGAATTAAATACAAATAAATAAAACTAAAGTCTCTGACCCTCCCCCTTTGGGGGAGATAGAGGGGGCTTCTCAATCCATGTTTCAATATCAATTTTTTAATCATGCGGCCTTAGCGTCGCTCTTTGCAGCCATCAGTTGCGGAATTATCGGTACATATATTGTATCCAGACGCATCGTCTTTATCAGTGGCGGCATCACTCATGCCTCCTTTGGCGGCATCGGCATCAGCTATTTTCTCGGCATGAACCCGATGCTGGGCGCTGGCATATTTGCCTTGCTTTCCGCCTTGGGAATTGAATATTTCACCCGCTCAGCCAAGTTGCGTGAAGACTCTTCGATAGCTATTTGGTGGTCGCTCGGCATGGCAATCGGGATTATCTTCATCTACCTCACCCCGGGCTATGCGCCCAACCTGATGAGCTACCTCTTCGGAAGCATCCTGACAGTGTCGAGTGGCGAACTTTATTTCATGGCTGGACTTTCCTTGCTGCTGATTCTTATCTTCACCCTCATGCAGCGCACTATTATATATATAGCCTTCGATGAAACATTCGCCCACACCACCGGGCTGCCTGTGCGAAGCATCGGCTATTTTATGATGTCGCTCATTGCGCTGACCATTGTGCTCAATATTCGTGTGGTGGGCATCATTCTGATTATGTCGCTGCTCACCATTCCGCAAGCCACCGCCAATATCTTCACCAAAGATTTTTCCAAGATGATGTGGCTTTCAGTGCTCATTGCATTCCTTGGCGCATTTGGCGGATTGCTTTTGTCGTTTTATGCAGATATTCCTTCGGGAGCAACAATTATCGTAGTACTTATTGCGATTTTTGCACTCTGCAAACTTGCCATGCGAAGCTCTTTTAAACGCCACTAATCACCCGAAAAAATCACCTCTCAATAAAAAAACAACATTTTATCTCAAAAAAGATAGTTTCAATTTGCATTTCATGCTTATTAATCCGTACCTTCGGTATGACGAAAGCATAGTTACACAAAAAAGAGTAGGCATTATGTGGGATAAACAATCATTAACAACACAATTAGAAAAATATTTTGGATTTAATCGTTTCAAAGGACAGCAAGAAGAAGTTATTCTAAACTTGCTCGAAGGAAACGACACCTTCGTTTTGATGCCAACAGGCGGCGGCAAATCTCTTTGCTATCAACTGCCCGCATTAATGCTTGAAGGAACAGCCATTGTGGTGTCTCCACTGATTGCCTTGATGAAAAACCAAGTTGATTCAATTCGGAATACAGGCGCTGACGATAGCGTGGCTCATTTTCTCAATTCTTCACTCAATCGACAAGCCATCAATCAGGTGAAAGATGACGTGCTGAAAGGAAAAACCAAGCTGCTTTATGTGGCGCCCGAGTCGCTGACCAAAGAGGAGAATGTGGAGTTTCTCAAACAAGTAAAGATTTCATTCTATGCCATTGATGAAGCACACTGTATTTCGGAATGGGGACACGACTTCCGCCCTGAGTATCGCCGCATTCGTCCGATTGTGGAAGAAATAGGCAAGGCGCCAATCATTGCGCTCACCGCCACTGCCACTCCCAAGGTGCAGCACGACATTCAGAAGACACTCGACATGGTTCATGCAAAGGTATTTAAGGCATCATTTAATCGCCCAAACCTTTATTATGAAATCCGCGCCAAGGTGAAGCCCGACAATCAAATCATCAAATACATCAAAGCCCGAGAAGGAAAAAGTGGAATTATCTATTGTCTGAGCAGAAAACGAGTGGAAGAACTCACTGAACTACTGACTGTCAATGGGATTTCAGCCATGCCCTATCACGCAGGAATGGATGCAGCAGCTCGAAGTGCGAGCCAAGATAAATTTCTGATGGAGGAAGTCGATGTCATTGTCGCTACAATTGCCTTTGGCATGGGCATTGATAAGCCCGATGTGCGTTTTGTGATACACTATGATATCCCCAAAAGCTTGGAAGGGTATTATCAAGAAACAGGGCGAGCAGGGCGAGATGGTGGCGAGGGCGAATGTGTTACATTCTACTCGTATAAAGACATTCAAAAGCTTGAAAAATTCATGCACGGCAAGCCTGTGGCAGAACAGGAAATCGGTCATCAACTGCTCTTCGACACTGCCTCATTTGCCGAATCAGCCATCTGCCGACGCATTCTGCTGCTCAATTATTTTGGCGAAGAGCTGAAAGAACCTTGTGGCAACTGCGACAACTGTCTCAATCCCAAAGAAGAAGTCGAAGCTAAAGCCGACGTGGTGAAAATGCTTAAAGCTGTGAAAGAAGCAAGAAGCAAATACAAGGCTGAGCATATCACCGATATTCTCACTGGGAAATCATCGGCAGCCGTAAAATCATTCCGCCATGATGAGCTTGATTCTTTTGGTGCTGGCGAAGAACACGACCATCACTATTGGAATGCCGTCTTCCGCCAAGCAATCTTGGCAGGACTCATTCTCAAAGACATTGAAAACTATGGAATTTTGAAAATCACCGAAAAAGGAGAACAATATTTAAAACATCCAACAACATTTATGTTAGTACGTAATCACGACTACAAAGGAGAAGAGGAAGAAGAAAAGAACCCTTCTCAAGGAGGAAATGACGCTGGCGACCCTGAGCTTTTTAGCTTGCTAAAAGACCTCCGCAAGAAAATGTCTAAACGACACAACTTGCCACCTTATGTTATTTTTCAGGATCCATCGCTATCCGACATGTCAATTCAATATCCTATCACCATTGATGAATTGACCAAAATTCAGGGCGTGGGCGAAGGAAAAGCAAAAAAGTTTGGCGATGATTTTGTGAAGCTCATCAAGGAATATGTCGAAGAAAATGAAATCGAACGTGCACAAGATTTAGTGGTGCGTCAGGTGGCAAATAAATCGAAAAACAAGGTGGCTATCATTCAGCTCATCGACCGCAAAACACCTATCGAAGATATTGCCAACTCGCTCAACCTCGAACTCGAAGAAATACTCACCGAAATCGAGGCTATTGTCAATTCAGGCACTCGGGTGAATATCACTTACTGTGTAAACGAACTTATCGACGAGGAGTTGCAAGGCTACATCTTTGATTTCTTCCGCGAATCACCTAATGGGTCTATCGAAGATGCCTGCAAAGAGTTTGAGGGCGACGACCTCACCGAAGAAGACATCCGATTGATGCGTATCAAGTTTATATCTGATTTAGGAAATTAGATATAACGAGTCCAATAAAAAAAGCGGCACCCACTTTGTGAGTACCGCTTTTTTAATGCTGATTTACGATCTAACTACAATGCTCCATTAATCATGATGACAGCAAGCAATGCGATGATGGCGTAAAGCTCTGGGAATACTGCCAAAATCATTGTGTTGGCAAACACTTTGTGTCCTGAACCGATGGCTGCGATACCATTGGCACACACTTTACCTTGCTGAATGCCCGAGAAGAAGCCAGCTAAGCCCAAGGCTAAACTTGCACCAAAGACTGCGCCGCCGATTGCCCAATTCACAGTGCCAACAAGTGCGCCTTGCATCAAGAAGAAACCCACGAAGCCATAAAGACCTTGTGTACTTGGCAGTGCTGAAAGCACCATGTAGTTGCTGAACGATGAAGGGTCTTTCTTCGTTGCGCCGATAGCTGCGCTACCTGCGATTGACACTCCGTAAATACTTCCGATTCCTGACAATGCTACCATCAATCCTAGTCCGATGTACGCTAAAACAATTGGTTCCATAATTTTTTCTGTATTAATTTATTTACTATTTATTTTTTTGTTTTCCATAGCCCATAGGGTTTGCACCCTATGCTATTGTATGTCGCCCTTGCAGGGCTTAGACATCACTAATAACTAATCACTAACAACTATTTTCTAAACGGTGCATATCGCATGCCGCCGCCTTCAAAACCTGCGTTTTTATAAAATTCCACAAAGGTCAGACGCAAAGGGTGAACTGCTGAGCCTAGCAAAGCTAAGGCGAAGTTCAAACCATGTCCGAAGAGCAAGATGAGTATCGTTACTATCGGACCAATCACCGCTACATCTGGACTTAACTCGACTGCCAAACTATTGAACACATTGCCCAAAATGGCACTCGACAAGCCTAAGGCAAACAAGCGCACATAAGATAGAATGTCGCCCAACAAGCCCGATGCCATGTTATAGGTGTCCCACAATCCTGTGCCAAAATTGGCAAAGATGTTCGACTTCGGACTGTTGTAAAACAGTGCCGGAATTGCTCCCACAATGAGTGCAATCAAAGCAAACTGATTGGCTTGGCTAGCTTCCATGATTTCGGTGTAGTTGCCCAGTCCATAGATTGGCAATGCCACCGCCACGATGATCGTCCAGCCAATTTGCGAAAGTGCATACTTCAAGCCCGAGAAGACAATCAAGCGCGCTGATTTCACCAGCATGCCCACCACCACTTGCAAGAATCCTAATCCGAAAGCAAGCAACATCAAGTTGTCTTGACTAATCACCCACTCTTGGTAAGTCCTCAACCATTCGGCAGACTGCAAGGGATTGCCATCGCCATCAAGTCCGAACATGACCCCAAAGGCAGTACCGGTAAGTATCCCCATAATGGTTGTCGAAAGTCCCAGACTAAAGCCTAGCCATGCCATTGGCTTCGCTTTCGCATCGAGCTTTTTCATTGCCCAAAGCGAGGCTAACACAATCAACAGACCATAGCCAGCATCGCCCAAGCAAAATCCGAAGAAGAGCATGTAGAACGGTGCGAAAAACGGCGTGAGGTCAAACTCCCGATGTGTCGGCAAGGTGTAGAGGTCGCCAATAGGCTCATATAAGCGGTTGAACCAATTGTTCTTCAACTTAATCGGACGGTCGTCCTCTTCAGTCATTGGTTCTTCCACATAGAGCACGCCAAACTCCTTGAGCTTTTGCTCAAAAGCGTCGGCATCGGCTGCTGGCACCCAACCGCTAATCCCAATCACTTGGTCGTCGGCATATTTATCGCCACTCTTATAGGCTTGCTCGAAATTGATTTTCGATTGAATGTCGCCACGCATCGCTTCCAAAGCTTTTAAAGCACCGGCAGCAATGACATTAAGCGCATGCTCCGTATCAACTATCGCTTGCTTGCAAGCAACAATCTGCTCCGCATAGGAATTATGCGGCATGAGCAATTGCACCTCTTCCGCTCCTTGAAGCTCAAGCAGTGCATCGCCTTTGCGGTTTGCCTGCATCAAGAAATACTCTCGGTCGCTTTCATTCACAGTCAGCACACAAGCATCAGTCAGTTGCGCAGCATCAAAGGTGCTTTTATCGGCAATATAGAATCGAAGCTCATAGTCGGCATTTGCTAGCTGCTGCATGGTGAGCGGATTATAATCACCCCAAGGGCTCATGAAATCTTGCTCTTTGTGCAATTGCGCCAGCTCATGCTCTAAAGTTTCTAGCTTCTCCCGATTTTGCTGAATATAATTCACCACATCGGGCGGACAAGCTTCCGCTGGTGCTTCCTTATCTTTCAGATAGTCGGCACATTGCAGATTAATCAGCTGCATCAGGCTCGAAACCTTGTTAAGCTCAGCCAACAGACTTGCATTTTCGCCAATCTCTTCCAGCGTTTTCACCTGCACATGAAGTAAGCCTACCTCACGCAGCTGCTCCAGAAAGTTGGTGTATTCTTTGTGATATGCCACAAAGGAATACTTTTTCATTGCTTCTATCATGCTTCTTCGCCCTCCATTGCTTCTTTTCTGCTTTTCACAATCTTTTGTGCCGATTTCGAAAGGTTTTCCTCATCCTCTAGGAATCGTTTAATCTTCCGAATGGCATCAATATAGCCCGGTATCTGCACTTTTTCATACAGATTGACCTTCTGCGTAGATTTCTTGCGGGCATGCTCCAAGAGTTCCATCTTCCGAAGATAGACCTCTCGCTCAATGCCCAATCGCGCTAGCTTTTCCACCAGCACTAGACCATCGAGAAACCACACCGGCTTGGTGAACAAGGCAAATGGTTCTTTTTTAAATATCACTTCCTGCAATATTGGCGTATTGACCCCAGCAATCTTCTTGCGACTCAAGACCACATCTTCAATCGTGATTGCCTGCATGTCAAATTCGCCCCACAGTTTCGACATTTTATCTAAATCAGCCATTTGCGTTTCAAGTTCCTGTTGAATCTCGGCAGCTTGCTGCTTCGCCCGCTTCACTTCAATGCGAAGTGCCGCCTCCTTGTTTTTCAAGGTTGGCAAGGCACGCTCACGCACTTTGAGTTGCTTGTCGAGCTGCTGCTGCGAGGTTTTATTATATTGAAACTGTACGGCCATAATCTTTTATTTCCAGTATTTATCTACAAATTGCTGACGCACCTGCACTTCTTCACGTTTGAAATTCTCCTTAAACAAATCCCAAGTCGTGTCGAGCATCTTCTCGGTGTCGATATTAATATCAATTGCCAAGATTTGCTCGGAATACTTTTTAGCGAATTGCAGCGTACGCTCATCATAGTCAGTCAAATCGAAACCATTATCCTGCTTCGTTTTCGCATTGGCAGCATCGGCATAAAGACGAATTGCAGCGTTCATCACCTGCGGATGGTCTTCACGTGTTTGCTTGCCAATCACCAACTGTTTCAAGCGAGAAAGCGAGCGGAAAGGGTCAACAATCACCTTACCCACATCAGAATCCATGCGCAAGAAGAGCTGTCCTTCGGTGATATAACCGGTGTTATCAGGGATAGCGTGGGTAATATCTCCACCATTCAAAGTGGTTACGGCAATAATCGTGATTGAGCCACCATGAGGGAACTCCACCGCCTTTTCATAAAGGCGAGCCAAGTCGGAATACAACGAACCCGGCATACTATCCTTCGATGGAATCTGATCCATACGGTTTGACACAATCGAGAGCGCATCGGCATAGAGCGTCATGTCGGTGAGCAACACCAAGACTTTCTCCTGCTTCTCTTCAGCGAAATATTCCGCCGCTGTCAATGCCATATCTGGAATCAACAGACGCTCCACAGGGGCATCTTCGGTGGTATTGACAAAGCTCACAATGCGGTCGAGCGCACCGGCATTGTCAAACACATTTTTGAAATAAAGGTAGTCATCATTCGACAATCCCATGCCGCCCAAAATGATTTTATCGGCTTTGGCACGAAGAGCCACATTCGCCATCACTTGGTTGTAGGGCTGGTCGGGGTCGGCAAAGAATGGAATCTTTTGCCCCGTTACGAGCGAGTTGTTCAAGTCGATACCAGCAATACCAGTAGCAATCAATTGCGAAGGTTGCTTGCGTCGAACAGGGTTCACCGAAGGACCTCCAGTTTCCACTATTCGTCCTTCCACCTTCGGACCGCCATCAATCGGTTCGCCAAAGGCGTTGAAGAAACGACCAGCCAGCTGGTCGCCTACTTTTAATTGAGGCGGACGCCCCAAGAAGACAATCTCGGCATTGGTGGGAATACCTTCCGTTCCTGCAAAGACTTGCAACACCACTTCATCGCCCATAATCTTCACCACCTGCGCCATGCGCCCATGCACCATCGCCATTTCGTCATAGCCCACATCGGTAGCCTTCAGCGTAATGGTCGCTTTGGTGAGGTTGGTGATTTTCGTATATACTTTTTGAAATGCTTGTGTTTCCATGCACTTAAATTTTTCAGATTATTATTTACGCTCGTTCAGAATGTCCTCGATAGCCTGTTCGCATTTCGCAAATTCCTCCGACTTCCATTCGGCATAGTTGAGCTGCTTCAATCCGTTAATTACACGCTTGAAGAACTCGCTCACCTGCTCGAAAGAATCGAATTGGAAAGACATGTGCGCAATACCGAGCACTTTCTCAAGCATGTATTTCTGACGATCCATCGGCGTACAAGCATCAATCTTGTCGAAAGCATCTTGCTGGAGAATCACCGAGTCAATCAACTCCGAGTTCCAGAAACGCTCATGAAATTCCAATGGCACACTGTCATCACCCAAGATATTGATTTGCTCTTGTGCCTCTTTTCCACGGAGGAGTAAGGTTTTCGACTCCATCACCAAATCGAGCCAATTCTCGCCCACATTTGCTTTCAGATATTCAATCACCTCAGGATATTCCAAATATTTCGAGTAGCTATCAATCGGGTCAATCGCTGGATAACGCTTACTATCGGCACGAGCCTGACTCAAGCCATAGAAACAGCGAGCTGCCTTACGAGTTGATTCCGTTACCGGCTCTTTGAGGTTACCCCCTGCTGGCGAAACCGTTCCGATGAAAGTAATCGAACCTGTCGCACCATTATTCAGATAGACGAAACCTGCACGAGCATAGAAACTGGTGATGATGGCGGTCAAGTCCATTGGGAACGCATCGGGTCCGGGCAACTCTTCCAAGCGGTTACTCATCTCACGCAAAGCTTGCGCCCAGCGTGAAGTAGAATCCGCCATTAACATCACTTTCAATCCCATCGCGCGATAATATTCGCCCAACGCCATGGCAGTGTAAACCGAAGCTTCACGAGCTGCCACCGGCATATTCGAGGTGTTGGCTATAATAGTAGTACGGTCAATCAAACTTCTTCCTGTGCGAGGGTCTTCCAATTCGGGGAACTCGGTGAAGATTTCCACCACCTCATTGGCACGCTCACCACAAGCGGCGATAATCACCACATCAGCTTCTGCGAATTTTGAAATCGCATGTTGAAGCACCGTTTTCCCTGTTCCGAAAGGTCCCGGAATGAAACCTGTTCCACCCTCAACAATCGGGTTCAAGGTATCCATGGTGCGCTGCCCTGTTTCCAAAAGTTTAAACGGACGAGGTTTATGCTGATAAGCCTTCACCGCACTTTTCACTGGCCACTTCTGCACCATCGTGATTTTGTGGTCGTTGCCTTCAGCATCGGTGATGATTGCCATTTCCTCATCCACCGTATATTCACCGGCTGGAGTGAGCGATTTCACCGTGTAAGTGCCTTGCATCTTGAAAGGCACCATGATTTTATGCGGCGTACTTTGCTCTGCCACTTCGCCGAGCCAGTCGCCAGCTTGCACCTTGTCGCCCACTTGCGCCAAAGGCTTATAGCTCCATTTTTGCGTTCTGTTTAGTGGGTCGGTATAATCGCCTCGCTTGAGGAACACACCGTCCATTTTGTCGAGGTCGTTTTGCAGACCGTCGTAGTTTCTCGAAAGGATACCCGGACCGAGTGTAACTTCAAGCATGTGCCCTTCAAAGACCACCTTCGTGCCCACTTTCAAGCCACGTGTGCTTTCGAAAACCTGCACATACACCTGCTTACCGATGACCTTAATCACCTCAGCCATCAAGTTCGACTCGGGGTGCTCAATGAAGCAAATCTCATTTTGCGACACCGCACCATCCACCTCCACCGTTACGAGGTTGGCGATGATGCCCGAAACTTTACCTATGGTTTTATTATTTTTTTCCATTGCCTAATTTAAATTCTTCTGGAAATTCATATTTACTATCTAAATCTTGCAGCAATCGTTCGAAAAGCTGCTTACCTTCATCTTCCGAAAGCGTCATCCATCGTTCCACTAAGAATAGTTTATAGATGAACACCAACACTTTCTCTATGGTGAAATAATGAAAGAAGCTCGCCTCTTCCACATAATCCCACCGAAGCAAATCAATCTTGAAAGCTCGCTCTTGAAGGTTGTTTTCTTCAAAGAGTTTCAACATTTCATCCAGACGTTCCACCTCGCCTGCCAAGCCAAAGTCGCGCGCTCGGCTCTTGCGTAAGGCTTCCGCCACTTCGCCTGAGTCATTCACAAACTCCGCATTCACATCCACCTCATGCTTCCGCCCGTTGAGCGCCACAAACACATTTTTCATGTTTCGCTCAAAAGCCACCGCCGCCGAAAGGAAGTCATTTTGAAATGCCAACAGATAATCATAATAGGCTTGAGTGAGTTTCAGTTCGGCTTCTCCACGAGAAATTCCGTCGTGATGCTCTAGCTCTATCGCCACATCAATCATATATTTTGGCAACTCACTTTCCTCATGCAGGTCGTCCAATCGCTTCGATAGCAAGGGTTCGATTTCCTCTTCCGAATAAACCCCACGCTCATCGAAATCTGCCGATGATGCATATTTCTTATTCAGAAAGTTTTGGTGGTCGAAAGGATAATAGAGTGCTTTGGCTAGCTGATAGTCAGAAGAACTTAATTCTTCTTCCAACAGGCTCAGCAACTCGCGCACGCTGAAAGCTGTCTTCCTATCCCCGAGCAAAACATCAGGCAGTCCGGCTACTAAGCTGTAATAGTTCTTTGCCATATTGCTGCACTTTTATCCGAAAAGTAGTTCGTTGGTTTTTGGTCGAAGATACGCTTTGAAGAAGTTCACAAAATCCTCTTCCGTGAAGTTTATCACATAGCTCGCATCTTTAGGCGCGATTTTGAAACCCGACTTCACACTGGCTGAAAAGTCAATGCTCACTCCTTTATTCAGCACATCAGCCAGACTAGCTTTGAGCTTCGGCTCAATCTCCGCTTGGTCTTTGGCGGCTAGCACCAAATGCAAATCCGCTTGCTGGTTTTTCGCCCACGCATCAGCCAATGAACTAATGATGGCAGTGAGGTTTTCCGCCGTGCCGAAAGTTTCTTTCAGACTAGGCTTCACCACCTGCAACGTGATTAACTGCTCAAGCTGCTGCTTCAATGCCGAAACAGCTTGCTGCGAGCTCATCTTTAGCTCGGAATTGACATTCTGCACTAGCGTGTCGGAATCCGACTTGGCTTTTGCCAACAAATCCGCTGCTTCCTGCTGTGCCTTAGCCACAATAGCTTCAGCTTCCGCCTTAGCTTTACTCACGATAGCCTCTGCCTCCGTCTGCGCCTTTTGCACTCCATCAGCATAGATCTTATCGGTTAACTCTTGAAGTTGTGATTGCATAATTCTTATACCTTTATATATGTCCTCCCCAAAGTGGGTGAACTAATTTCGCAGCAAGGTAGTAAGCTTAATTTAATCTTGAAAGAGCAAAATAACTACTTAATACGAATTAACTTATTTTACACAAGCCATATCTCGCAAAGAAACACGCTTGAGAAACTATCAGTGAAACACTTACTAACTTCAACTTATTTAAAAGCCCTGAAACAAATATCAACTGCATTAACTGAAATTTAATCAAACTGTAACAACGCTTTCCGTTTCCGATTTAATCTTTCATCTAACAAAAAGCGGCTAGAGTAAAATTACTCTAGCCGCTTCTTGCAAAATCAGGGTTTCAAACCTACTCAAAACACATCCACTTCTTTCAACTTCGGATGCTTTTGGTCTTTTTCTGAAAGCTTGATGTCTTCCGCAGGCACTCGCCAGTCGATGCCAATCTCGGCATCGTCCCACGCCACGCCACCATCATGCGT
>JBKECD010000108.1:0-4426 GCA_047974225.1 Mangrovibacterium sp. | reverse complement strand
GTGGATGGCTGGGATGAAGGCAAGGCGATGACCATGGTGGCAAAACAATTGCTCGAAGAACGAGGCTATCAGGTGAAGATTGAGCGTGCAGCGGTGGATTTGATTTTCGCCTCGATGTCGAATGGTACAACCGATTTGTATCTTGATGCATGGTTGCCGGTTACGCATGGTTCGAAGGTGGAAAAACTGGAAGGAAAACTCGAACAACTCGGGCAGCTCTATGATGAAGCCAGCATCGGACTGTGTGTGCCTTCTTATATTCCTATCCAATCGATTGAGGAACTCAATGCACACAAAGATAAGTTTAGCGAGCGCATTGTGGGCATCGAAGAGGGCGCAGGAATCTCCAACAAAACCAAGCAAGCGGTGGTGGATTATGACCTCGACCTCAAGCATATGACCTCATCTACCGTGGCGATGCTTTCGGAGTTGCAACGCCAATATGAAGCTGGGGAGTGGATTGTCTTCGCAGGCTGGAAGCCCCACTGGATGTTTGGGCGTTGGGACATCAAGATGCTCGAAGACCCCAAAGGTGTTTATGGCGACACCGAGCAAATCTATGCCTATTCACGCAAGGGATTTGCAGAAGACCACGCCGAGCTCGCCCGTTTGATTGCCAATATGCACTATGCCCCTGAGGTGCTCGCTAAGTTGCTTGCTGACTTGCAAAATGCAGAAGACTATCAGCAAGGAGTCAAGAAGTGGATTGAAATGAATCGAGAATTGGTGGATAGTTGGTAGAGACGCATTGCATGCGTCTAGAATAAAAAAAAGCGAACTCAATGAGTTCGCTTTTTTTTATTGCATCAGACGAGGCATGCCTCGTCTCTACTAATATGCAATCGCAAACAGCACACGCTGACTAGATGGCTTGCCCGAATAGATGCAAGTGCCTTCCTCTTTTTCGCCCTCAAATGGGATGCAGCGGATGGTGGCTTTGGTTTCATCTTTAATCTTTTGCTCGGTTTCGGGCGTGCCGTCCCAATGAGCAAGCACGAAGCCACCTTTGGTGTTGAGTACTTCCTTAAACTCTTCGTAAGAATCAACAAGTGTGGTGTGCTCCGCACGATAATCAAAAGCTTTTTGGAAGATGTTGGCTTGAATCTCGTCGAGCAAGTTTGCCACATATTCATCAATGTTCTCGATGCTTTCCACACTTTTAGTGAGTGTGTCGCGACGAGCCACTTCAATCGTGCCATTTTCCAAATCACGAGGACCAACGCCCAAGCGCACCGGCACCCCTTTCAATTCATATTCGGCAAATTTCCAGCCCGGCTTTTTATTGTCGGAGTTGTCATATTTCACACTGATGCCACGTGCACGAAGTTTTTTCACAATCTCATCCACTTTCGCATCAATGGCAGCAAGCTCTTCTTCCTTGCGATAAATCGGCACAATCACCACCTGATAAGGCGCAAGTTTCGGAGGAAGCACCAAGCCATTGTCATCGGAGTGCGCCATGATGAGCGCACCCATCAAGCGAGTGGAAACGCCCCAACTCGTTGCCCACACATGTTCTTCTTTGCCCTCTTTGTTGGCGAAAGTAACGTCGAATGCTTTGGCGAAGTTTTGCCCCAAGAAGTGCGATGTGCCCGATTGCAACGCCTTGCCATCTTGCATGAGTGCTTCGATGGTGTAGGTTTCAATTGCTCCGGCGAAACGTTCGTTTTCTGATTTCGCACCACGAATGACGGGCACCGCCATAAACTCTTCGGCAAACTTCGCATAGATATTCACCATGCGTTCAGTTTCCTCCAGAGCTTCCTCTTTAGTGGCGTGCGCGGTGTGTCCTTCTTGCCAAAGGAACTCAGCGGTGCGGAGGAATAGGCGAGTGCGCATCTCCCAGCGCACCACATTCGCCCACTGATTGCAAAGAATAGGGAGGTCGCGGTAGGATTGAATCCAGTTCTTATAGGTATTCCAGATGATGGTTTCCGAAGTAGGTCGCACAATCAGCTCTTCTTCAAGTTTTGCGTTGGGGTCAACCACGATGCCGTTTCCCTCGGGGTCGTTCATCAAGCGATAGTGAGTAACCACAGCACATTCTTTGGCGAATCCTTCCACGTGGTTGGCTTCTTTGCTGAAAAAGCTTTTGGGAATAAAGAGTGGGAAATAGGCATTTACGTGTCCTGTTTCCTTAAACATGCGGTCGAGTTCCGCTTGAATTTTTTCCCAAATGGCATAGCCATAGGGTTTGATCACCATGCAACCACGCACGGCAGAATTTTCTGCAAGGTCGGCTTTCACCACCAATTCATTATACCATTGAGAGTAATTTTCATTACGAGATGTTAATTCTTTTGCCATCTTTTAAGTTTGGAATTATATTTGCTTTTATTTCATTGTAAAAATGTATCTGCAAAGTAAGTAATAATTAAACAAAGGAGGACGCCTCATGTATAAAAGAATAACAATTATCTCAGCTTTCGCTCTTGCTCTTTCTGCATGCAGTTCGAGTAGTGAGCTTTCGGGTGGGTATGATGGAATCTATTATTCCCCCCAAGATGACTTGCCCAAAGTGTCGGCAGCTCGTGCGCCACAACAAGCATCTGCGCCAACGATTATTGCTGTGGAACAAACATTGAATGGCTCAACACGCCAAACCAACTATGTGTTTACCAGCGACAATAATAATGCTGACGCCTATGTCTATGACATGTCGAGCATGCAACTAATGCACTCCGACACGGCAGCCTATGTGGGTGAAGAAGAAGGAAGTATGTATGTCATCAATAACTATTATGATGGTGATGATTTCAGCTATGCCGACCGCATCAACCGCTTCCATCGAGGATATTACGACCCTTTCTGGTATGATGCTTATTACTACGACCCCTTCTATTCGCCTTATTATTATGGCGGATATTATAGCCCATGGTATGGACCAAGCTTTGGCTTCGGCTGGAGCAGTGGCTATGGTTGGAACTGGGGCATGTCGTGGGGCTATGGTGGCTATCCTTATTATCGACCTGGTTGGGGCTATGGCGGATATTACGACCCTTGGTATGGTGGCGGATATTATGGTGGCGGTCATCACCACGGAAATAGTCGCCCCGTCGCCTATCAACCACGCCGATCGTCTTATGGCATCAACCCTCGAAACAGCTCAGCCAGTCGCTCATCGAGTGTTTCTTCCGCAAGAAACAGCAGAACAAGTGTGAACCAGCGATCCACAAGCACAGGCACAGGCACAAGCACAAGCCGTGCCACAGTGATGGATACCCGCAATAGTTCAACCCGCACTTCCACCACTCGAAGCGGATCGTCATCGGTGAATGCTGCTAGCGGAATCAATCGAACCACAGTGAATCGCACAGGAACTAGCACCGTGAGAAATTCAAACACTCCACGCACCTACACCCAATCACGCACCGTGAACCGTGCTACTTATAACAACAACGGCACACGCAACACCTATAATAATAGTAATAATAGAACAAACACCACAAGAGCGACAAGCACTTCGGGTTCTAGTTATCGAAGCAATGCTACCTCGGGCTCTACCTACAATAGATCTTCAACAAGCACCACTAATCGAACACGTGCAACAAGCACCCCAAGCACTAACCGTTCGACTTCAACACCAGCAAGAACAACGCCCTCTTATCGCAGCAATTCTTCAAGCACCACACCATCATTCCGCAGCACCAGCACTCCTGCTCGCTCATCGGGTGGCGCAGTGAGAAGCGGAAGCTCACGCAGCGGAGGTCGCCGATAACATAAAAGCCCTGAAAGGGCGATGTATAATAGCATAGGGCATAAGCCCTATGAGGGGAGTATTAAATTAAAAGATTATGAACAAGAAAATATTTTTAACCATCGTGCTAAGCTCCACCGCCTTGTTCGGTTTTGCTCAAAACATGGTAGCTGCCTACCGTTTGAGCAATGTGAGCTTGCAAGGCACAGCACGAGCCACCGCCATGGGCAATGCTTTTGGCGCAGTGGGTGGCGATTTCACATCGTCGAGCATCAACCCCGCAGGCTTAGGCTTGTATGTGAAAGATGAGTTTGTGGCAACCATGCAATTGGGAAACTACCAAAACAAGGCTTCCTATTTGAACATGAACACCGAAACGGCGCAGGATAATTTCTCGCTGCCCAACATGGGATATGTGGGAATCATGAAGACCGACCCTAGTCTGAATAGCTCACTAGTAACCGTTAACTTTGGAATCGGCTACAATCGCATGAATAATTTCAACACCAGCAACATCATTCGTGGCACAGGAGCTACCTCTTCGATGCTCGATATATTGACTGATAATGTCAATATTGGATATGTCGATGATTTCTATGAAGGAGTGGCGATCAAGGCTGGTGCAATCTATCAGCCGAACTCCGACGAGGAAGGTAATCCTGTAGGAACATTCCATCATGACATGCAAAAGTATCATTATGATGATGGACTCCCCGAAGAAAACTTCGC
>JBKECD010000080.1:0-32005 GCA_047974225.1 Mangrovibacterium sp. | reverse complement strand
AGCAAATTATTCAACAAAAACAATTCTTCCACAGATTTTTTTTCACAAGAAAAGCCCTGCAAGAATGTGCGGAACATCCCTGCCGAATAAATCATGCGAATATCTAAATTGTGTTGTTTCATATCTTACTTTTTCAACTGATAAATCTGTAAAAACAAAGCAATTACGCCTAACCATCTTAGTAAAACCAGCCCTTTATCATTCGATAGCAAGGGCAAATTTAATATCTTTTTTAAAACTCCAAATAATTTTGTGCGGTTTTTTCATCTTTTCCATGCATTTTCTTGTGAAAGCAATGCGTTTTTGTGCGTTTTTAAGCCCCACAAAAACAACTCTGCCATTTCCATTCTCTTTTATTTCTGAATAATTACACATGCCACATTCTTCAAAAAAAAACAACAATATGATAATTACGCACTTCAACAAGCTAAAAAACAACACACTTACACATCCCATTTTTTCTCTTCAAAAAAGCATTCACCAAAAATACATCGCAATTTGCATCATAAACAAGCAAATCCGGCTAAAATTCATCGCAACTTTGGTCGGATTTATGTGAATCCTGTGAAAGTTGCGATGAATTTTGACTGAACCCAAATGAATCCGACCAAAATTGCGATGATTTTTGATCGGATTCACTTAAATCCTATGCGAATACAAATGTAAAAAGATAGAACCATAAATGATGCTTATCAAAATTGCAAGCAACTTTGTCAGGATTCATTTGTTTCCAACAAAAATAGTTCGCCAACTCGACAAGGCGCAATTTACCTTCGGGAAAACGCCGAAAACCAGCAACGACTTTCATATTTTTCTTACCTTTGTCTTAAAATAATTTTAGCATGAAACATCTTCTTACACTCTTAATCTTGAGCTCCCTCGCCCTAACATCCTTTGCTCAAGGAGAAATGCATTTTAAAAATGAAAACCACGGCAAGGTGAAGGAACTCGTGTCGAAAACTCTTCCCGCCTACATCGAAAGAGGAGTAATCAAGGGTAACACAAATTCGACTTTCGGCAGAAATGGCAATGCCATTGAATTCAATAAAAAAGGCATTAAGGTGTATCAAATATTCGACGATGGCGAAACCCGCTTCCCCATTGATTTCAAATATACATATAAAGGTAAAAGAATTATTTCTCAGGCGTTCTATATCAACTCCCCAAGCAATACGCTTTGGAAAACTAATTACTTCAAATATGACGAAAAAGGAAAAAACATCGTCGAACTATGCACCATCTCGGCCTCGGGCGACACGCTCGAACTGACAACGTATCGCTATGAAAACAATCGCTTAATGACAGAAACTTATCGAAATTGGAAGTTCCCCGAAGATCAATACATCACCGAAAATAGCTATCCCAGCAATAGCAAACTTGCCAACGAACGCCAATACTACACGCTTCGCAATGGCGAAAAAATATTTGGCTCGAAGTGCATTGCTAGCTATGACAAAAACGGAAACGAACTGATTTCAAAAATGTATGACGCCAACGACTCGCTGACTAGCACCACCTCAAATACCTATTTCTATGATAAGAAAGGAAACTGGGTGCGCAAAGAAACCTATCTTAATGAGGAAATATACAAACTCACCGAACGTGAGTTTAATTATTATTAGTCAGCTCCAAATAAGCCCCAAACTTAGCTCCTTCGTCGCAAGGTGTGAGGGATATCACGCCTTTTTTTAGCTTGCCTCCTTCAAATATCGGAGGATTGTCTTGTTGCATTTTCTCGATAAAATGACGATAGTTTTCCTTCCCCACCGCATGCATACGATAAAACCCCTTTGATTCCGAATGAATGTGTTTTTGCAGCGCCAATGCCACGGCTCCCATGGTGTAGCGTGGATTTATCTCAACCATCGGGTGAACTTTCAACTCTCCCTCCTGACGATAAATCAAACCATCGACCCCAAATTTCCCTCGATGATATTTCATCAAATCTGATTGCAACAGACTACTCCCCACTTGCTCCCCTATTTGCACTAAATCATCATGAACTATCCGCACTCCTCCCTCTTGCACCTCAAAATCATTCCGATTGAGCTCATGCGATTGATACTGCCCATTGCTATTGGTGCTGAAATAACTCACCCCATCAAAGCGCAACGAGCCATCAAAACTTTCAAACTGAAACGAAAAATCTTGCACTTTTTCGAGCCATAACGATGCCACTAAATAACCCTGCTGATCTAAAATAGTACGTATCCACTTGCGATTAGACTCATTGAGCTCTGGCTTCCGAAGCACCATCAAGCCCCGACCACTCGAACTGAAGGGCGACTTAAAGACCACCGGACAATGCGCCTGCAAATAGCCCTCCGCCTCTTCCTCCGAGCAAATCGCGTTGCTCAACAGATGCGAAGCATCGCCCAAATTCCGATGACGCCAATGAAATTGCAGCCCCTCCGCCAACAAGCGCATCGCAAATGCACGCTCCACTATTTGAAGTTTTTCACTGCGCCAAGCTCCGCCCTTCGTGTGAAGTTCTTTCAGATAGAAATCCTCAGCAGGACTAGCCCCCCATGAATGCATCTCAAAAATCAACAACATATCAGATTCTTGCATCGCTTTTAATTCCGACAAGGTAACAAAGCGAACTTCAGGAAAATTCATCTGCTTTGCAATTTGCATAAATTCAACACTCGACTTTCGCTCCGAAAGCAGACAATCGCCATCGGAAGCAAACACCATCATGATAGCCGATAAATCTTGCTCGAAACATTTTAAGAGTTGCGAGACATTAAAATAGGGAGAACCATTGGCAATGGCAATCTCACAAGTGGAATTAAAATGAAAAAGTTTCGGGTGTTGCTGACTCATTATTGTTCTTCTTTGACGCAAATCTAATACATTTGCAGCATGAAAAAACAATTACTCCTCGTATTTTTCTTATTGGCATGCGCCACACTCAGCCTTGCCCAACACCCCAAAGCCGAAAAAGCTTTTCAAAAAGCCCTTTCTGCTTATCGTGCTCACGACAACCTATCTGCCATCAAGCAGCTCTCCCAAGCCGCCAAATACGACCCTGAATATAGCAACATCTATTTGCTATTGTCGGAAGTTTATCAAGATATGGACTCAACTCAGCTACAAATCAATGCGCTCAACAAATGCATCGAGCTGGGAGAAAGCTCAGCTAAATTACACCTGCTCCTAGCCGAGGCACAATACAAAATCGGAAAATACAACGACGCATTAACGTCGTTGAAAAAACTAACAAATTTCAAACCCAACGAATCGCTACAAGCAAAAAGCGAACGACTTCAGAAAAAATGCAACACCGCCATCTCGCTGATGAATAATCCCGTGAACTTCATCCCCATCAGATTGAGCGATGCCATCAACAGCGAAAATAACGAATATTGGCCCTGCATCAGCATCAACGATAGCACCATCACCTTCACTCGACTAATGACCGACAGCCGAATCCCTCAAGAAGACTTCTATCAATCGACCCTGCAAAAAGACAGTAGTTGGACAAGCGCCACTCCGCTCTGGCAACTCAACACAAGCTTTAACGAAGGCGCACAAAGCATCACCGCCGATGGCAAACTTTTCTTCTTCTCCGCTTGCGGGAGAGCCGACAGCTTTGGCAGTTGCGACATCTATTACAGTCGATTAATCAATAACCAATGGACAATCCCCACCAATGCTGGAAGTCGAATAAATACAAGCGCTTGGGAATCACAACCCTCGGTAGCTGCCGACGGCAGCTATATCTACTTCGCAAGCCGAAGAAGCGGAGGAAAAGGAAACGAAGACATTTGGAGATGCGCCATCAATGGCTTTGACGAGCAGGGCAGACTATTATGTGGCATCGCTGAAAACCTAGGCGATTCAATCAACACCCCCGGCAATGAGTTTTCACCCTTCATCCACCCCGACAATAAAACGCTTTATTTCTCATCGGATAGCTGGGAGGGATTAGGACATAACGACATCTTTATCTCACGAAAAAATACAAATAACAGTTGGAGTCAAGCGCAAAACATCGGATACCCCATCAACTCCTATCGCAACGAACAAGGACTCGTTGTTTCCGCAAGCGGAAAAACCGCCTACTACGCTTCCGACCGAAAGGGAGCAAAAGGAATTGACATATATAGCTTCGAGCTGCCAAATGATATTCGCCCAACTCCTGTAACGGGACTATTCGGACAGGTCAGCGAACTTGCCGTGGGCAAGTCCATCGTGCTCAATAATATTTTCTTTGACACCAATTCCGCCGAGCTGCTCCCTGAGTCTTTCCCCGAGCTAAACAAATTAATTGAGCTCTTTGCTCAACATCCCTCATTGCAAATTGAAATCGGCGGACATACCGACGACCAAGGAGCTAACGATTACAACCAGCAATTATCTAGCTTGCGAGCCGAAGCCGTGTATAAACACCTTTGCGAAGCAGGAATCGACACTAATCGCATCAGCCATAAAGGATATGGCGAACTGATGCCTATTGACAGCAACGAAACAGAGGAAGGGCGAGCCCGAAATCGAAGAACCGAATTTAAGATTGTGGTTTTTTAGCTAATTGACTTCAGACTACAACTCATAAATCCGCACATAATCCACCAACATCTTAGCTGGAAAACAATCATAGTCGATGCCATGCATCGCCGCCCAATTGCCGCCAACTGACACATTGAGAATCAAATAATAGCTCTCATCAAAAGCCCATCGCAATTGCGGATGCTCTGCCCGCTTGTAGCTATGAGTAAGCCGACCATCCACAAAAAAATCCACCCTTTCATCGTCCCATTCTACGGCATATATATGATAGTCCTGCTCGCTCCTAGACACAAAACTAGCCACAGAGGAATAACTATGCACATCAGAATCACACGCAGAAGCATGCACTGTATGATAAATTGAATCCTTACTAAATCCCACATATTCAGCAATATCAATTTCGCCATCTGAACGTCCTTGCGAAAAATCCCAACTGCTTGGCAACAGCCAAATCGCACTACACAATCCCCGACCGCTAGCCATTTTAGCTCGCACCTCCACCCGAGCATGCTGCCAATTGCCACTCGTCTTCGTCTGCAATCGAGCCGAAGTAATCCGTTCTCCCTCTTTCACCGCCTTAATCGCCAAGCGCCCAAGCGCCACAAATGAATTCTTCGCTTCTTCACGTGTGTAATGTTGTAACTCATGATTGCCCCACTGAAAAAGATTACCCACAGTGGAATAGTCCCATCGGGCAGCGTCAGGCAGTCCGATGTAGTTAAACTCATCACTCCACACCAAGGTTTTATTTTCTGGCTGCGCAAATAGCTGTCGTGCGCAACAAGTCGAAAAAGTGCAAATAAAAAGCAAACGAAATAGTTTGCTTTGAAATTTTGAAAACCTCATATTTAATCTAAATCTAAGAGATCTTCCTCATATTTCTTATACTGCACCGAAAGATGCGCCAACATCCTACTTACATGCTTACTCGCCTCAAGCGTTCCTTTGCTGATTTCCTTTCGCTGCATTTTGAGCAGCATCATGCCATAGAGAAATCCCAACGCTGCCTGCACATCGTGCTGATCGACATCGTTGCTCTTCAAGCGAAACTCATCAAGCACCGGTTTTGCCATCTGATAAAGCTGCACAAACTGCGCATCTTTTCCCGACCTAATCAACTGCATGATAAAATCATTCACATCATTAGCCACATTCACAATCGCCTGAATGTGTCCCCGATGCTGCAAGCGTTCTTTTTGCATCATCGACACCATATTCTGATAATAATCAGCTATCTCACGCTGCGTGAAAGCATCTACATCAAATTGCGACACAAGTGAAACAACGATTTTCTCCATGTCAAAATCAAAAGCTCGAATCAAATCTTCGAGCTGCCAAATATATAGTATATACTCGGCAATGTTGGTTCTTCTTTTTTGTTGAGCTATTAACATACTATCGAAAGCCCCCTCCCAACCTCCCCCAAGGGGAAGGAGTTAGAGGCACTGGGTTTATTTATTTATATATCTTTGGTTCTGCCCTCCCCCTTGGGGGAGTTGGAGGGGGCTGACTTACAACAATCCTGCAATCCACACTTATTACACTTGGGGCTTCGAGCCAAGCAAGTATATCGCCCATGCAAAATCAACCAATGATGAGCCAAGGGCACTAATTCGGCAGGAAAATATTTCATCAATTGTTTTTCTGTTTCGAGTGGAGTCTTAGCATTGGTCGATAGTCCGATGCGTGCCGACACTCGAAAAACATGCGTATCCACTGCAAAAGCAGGTTTTTCATACACCACCGAAGCAATCACATTGGCAGTCTTACGCCCCACTCCGGGCATCTTTTGCAATTCCTTCACATCGTCGGGCACTACCCCACGGAAATCCTCCACCAACATTTTAGCCATTCCCACTAAATGTTTCGATTTATTGTTGGGATAGCTAATCGAGCGGATATACTCAAACACTTCTTCCGGCTCCACCTCCGCCAAGAGCTCCGGTTTGGGGAAACGCTTAAAAAGCTCTGGCGTAGTCATATTCACACGTTTATCAGTGCATTGAGCCGAAAGAATCACCGCCACAAGCAACTCATAGGGATTAGAATAATGCAACTCCGTTTCTGCAATTGGCATTTCCTTTTGAAAATAAGCAATCACCCGCTCGTATCGTTCTTTTTTCTGCATAAAGTCTGATTTCTATTTAATCGGATGGTAAAAATACGCCTTTTTTCACAAAAAACATTCTTCTTCAAGTAAAACACAGGTAAATTGCTTTTAAACTAAAAATATAAACGCGAAGACACGAAGGCGATTTACCTGAAGTAAAACAAAAAAAGAGGATGCATCAAAAGACACATCCTCTTTCCTATTTTCAGCTTTACACTACTTTATCATATCCACCGAACGGCGCACAAACTTATCTAAGTCAGCACCTTTCAGCAATCCATTTGCCAATAGCGCAAGGTCAACGAGCTGTTTTGCCAATTGATTTTCCTTGCCGAAAGCTTCTAGTTTTTCACGTTTTGCTTTCTCAGCGTCAGCAATCTTCTTGTTCACATCTTCAAGTTGCTCTTTGTCGGCAGAAGTGATTTCTTCGTCTTTCTTGCCTTCTTTGGCTTTCTCCAATTCCGCTTTCTCCGCTTTCAATGTGGCAAGCGAAGTATCAGCCGATTTCAAGTCAGCACCCAAAGCGACCTCTTTCGCATCAATCACTTTTTTCACTAGTGGGTGATTGGTGTTCACCGTAAGGTTCAAGCTATCGGGCATATCGCCATAGAAGCTCATTTGTCCGCCACCAAGTGCGCTCATGTCTTTCATGCGGCGCATAAACTCATTGCGAGTAATCACCATTGGTTGAGCCGTTTCGCTCATCGCTTTGAAGTCCACCATGTAGTTCACTTTCGCCTCTTTCGGACAAACCGCTTGGAACACTGGAGCCATTTGGTTGCGCAATTCCTCGCTCACTTCATTGGCAGCATCTTCCTTTGGAATAAGATTATCCACCACATCCGAGTCGATACGCACGAAACGTTTGTCAGCGAATTTTTGCTCAAACTTGTTCATCAAGTGCGTTGAAAGCGCATCGTCCATCACAATCACATCATAGCCTTTGTCCTTCGCATCTTGAATGAATGTGTATTGCTCATCGGTGTTGCTCGCATAAAGATAGACTTGTTTGCCATCTTTATCCGTTTGCGCATCTTTGATGAGGTTTTCATATTCCTCCCAAGTGAAATACTTGCCATCGGTGTTTTTGAAGAGGAAGAATTTCATGGCTTTCTCCTCGAATTTCTCTTCGGAAAGAATGCCATATTCGATGAAAATTTTCAAATCATCCCATTTCGATTCAAAGTCAGCACGACCATCATTGAAGAGTTGTTGCAAGCGGTCGCCCACCTTTTTAGTGATGTGCGAGCTGATTTTACGCACATTGGCATCGCCTTGCAAATACGAACGAGAAACGTTCAGCGGAATATCTGGCGAGTCAATCACCCCATGAAGCAAAGTCAAGAAATCAGGCACAATACCTTCCACTTGCTCTGTTACAAACACCTGATTGCAATACAATTGGATTTTATTTTTCTGCACCTCCACCGAGTTTTTCAACTTAGGGAAATACAAAATACCAGTCAGATTGAAAGGGTAATCCACATTGAGGTGAATGTGAAACAATGGCTCTTCGTTGAACGCCATCGGATAAAGTTGGTGATAGAATGCCGAATAATCCTCCTCCTTCAAGTCTGCTGGTTTTTTCGTCCATGCAGGCGTGCAGTCATTGATTTGGTTGTCGGCTTCTGTTTCCTCTTCCTTGCCATCTTTCCACGTTGTTTCTTTTCCGAAGACCACTGGGATAGGCAAGAATTTGCAATACTTCATCAAGATATCGCCGAGCTTGTTTTTATCCAAAAACTCTTCCGATTCCTCATTCACGTGCATGATAATGTCAGTTCCCACTTGCTCGCGAGTAGCTTCTTCGAGCGTGTATTCTGGCGAACCATCACAAGCCCAACGCACCGCCGTAGCACCTTCACGATAAGATTTAGTAACGACTTCCACCTTGTGCGACACCATGAAAGAAGAATAGAAACCCAATCCGAAGTGTCCGATAATAGCGTTGCCGCTGTCCTTATATTTATCGAGAAACTCCGATGCACCCGAGAATGCAATTTGGTTGATATACTTTTCCACCTCGTCGGCAGTCATCCCGATACCGCAGTCAGAAACGGTGATTGTTTTTGCGTCTTTATCAAAAGAAACGCTCACTTTTGCATCGTCCATCGACACATTTGCCTCGCCACGAGCCACGAGAGTTTTCAGTTTTTGCGTTGCATCAACTGCATTGGAAACAATCTCACGAAGGAAAATGTCGTGTTCTGAATACAAGAATTTTTTGATAATAGGGAATAGATTCTCACTAGTTACCCCAATTTTACCTGTTGCCATCTTATTTTATTTTTTAATTTATTCGATATGCTAATACACACCAAAAGTTATGCCAAGAAACAAATTGCACTTCTCAGCATGCCAATTTGGCAAAGCAAAGGATAATTTGGCAGAGATTACACACATCTAGACCCAAAAAAAAGGGCGTCCCCATAAGGAACGCCCCAATCAATAGCTAAACTAAGCTAGCAGCCAAACCAATTCAAAAATTAATTAAAATCATCGTCATCCACCTTGATGGTTACTTTGATTGATGATGCGCTAGAACAGCCGATTCCTGATGTTGGCGTAAACACCATAACATAAGTTTTCGCACCTTCTCCAGCTTGCTCTAGCGCTTCCGAGAACACACCATTAGCTAGTGTTGCTTCTGTTGCTGCAGGAGCAGCGCCATCCCAAGCCCATGAGCCATCGAGCACTGTGCCGACCACTTGCGCAAGGTTAATTTCACGAGGCATGTCAGGACGACAGAATGAAAGCTTAATCTCTTCTGAAATATCTACATTGTTAGTGATCGTTACATAAAGATCACCAGTACCTACTGCATCGCCACAACCTGCCGACACAAAGTCGAAAGAGAAGCGATAAGTGCCCACATTCAGAGTTTTAAGATCCGCATAAGCGATTGCGCCATTGGTGATGGTAAGTCCTGTTGTAGTCGTCCAACCTGTTACCGTAACGGCATCAATACCCATCACATAGTCACCCAACACGAAGTCGCCTGTATATGGAGCTACTCCATCGGTCAAGTCAGTGGCACAAAGTTGCACACGACCGTCATACACTGCCGATGCACCAATATCACCCACAGTAACCGTAAGATCAGTTGAACCTGTTGCAAAACAAGTGTTGTTCACATCGCTCAGCGTATATTTAAACTCATATACGCCCGATGCAGCATTACTGATATCAAACTTTCCTTGCGAAAGGTCGATTTCCGACACCTGCGCTAGTGGTTTATCGACCACCTCCCAATATCCAGCATTGGCTGGCACATTAAGACCAATTCCTCCGAGCAGGTCATACAATTGGTTTGGTGCGCCAGTCTTACAAATATCATCCGTATGTCCCGAACCTAGTGAAGTGTTATCTGCTGTTACCACCACGGTGAAGTTGAGGGAGCCTGATTCAAAGCAGTCACCTGTATTGCGCGTCCATTCATACTCGAACACATAAGTGCCTACATCGAGCTTGCCATCTGTAGAGGGCAAAGTTGCCACTCCCGTTGCAGCAACCACTGAAGCAGTTCCTGAAGTAATCGACCACGTGCCATTCGTAAGTGCTGTTGCACCTGCTTCATGTTGCAGGTTGATGGTGGCAAAGTCGTCCTGACACAAATTAAGCATGTCGTTCATAAACGAAGGCTCCACAAGTCCATCGCGCATCACATCAATTAAAATCTCAGCCTCACTCTCGCAAGCTCCACTGCCAACATTCGCCTTATAGACTACGGTTACTAAGCCACTATAAGAAGTGCCGATTCCTAGGCTTGAGCCCGAGATTGAGATTGAGCTGACAGAAGTAGAAACATACTCAACACCCACCAATCCTGCTGGCAAGATATTGTTTAAGTCTAGCGACACATCATCGCCATCACAAGCATAGACTGCATGCGAAAAATCAGTGGCAGTTTTCAAAATACGAATTACTGCCACATCCGACCACGTATTTTCCGTCATACAGGCATTGCTTGTGGCATAATAGGCGAAATAATACTCGCCTGGAAGCCAACTCGCTGTTGCTTGCACGTTGCTCACCTTGACCATGTCAGATGTAGGAGCACCAGTGGGTGCAGTGCCGCTACTAATCTGATACCAATCACCGCCTTCAAGTGTGAGCAATTGCCCCAGCACATCAGTACCGAGGTCAATTAGGGTGTTCTGATTCACATCACACACAATCTTGGGGTTGTTTGGGCTTGTTGTCTGAGCATGAGCCCCCATCGCACTTCCCAATAGGACAAGTGCCGAAAATAGGAAACTAATCCAATTCTTCTTTTTGTTCATAATAGATTATTTTAAATAAATGTATGTTTGTTTAATTGAGAGTTGAGAGTTGAGAATTGAGAATTGAGAATTGAGAATGACCTGACGGTGTTAAACTCCATTTTCCACTCTCCACTCTCCATTCTCCATTCTCCATTCTCAAAGCTCTTTCGTGATTACCACTGTCAATATTGCTTCCCCATTTAGGCAGCTAGTGCTTGTGGGGGTGAATTTGAATTGAAACGACTGATTAGCTTCGCCATTTTCGTCATAGGCATCATATCCATTGAAAATATTATCTGTTCGGTGTGTATCATTGCCCGACCAACTGCCCTCTGCCAGCACGCCAAGCAAAAGCGAAAGGTTGATGGCTTCGGCTTCTTCAAGGCAGACTTCTGCTGTCGCATCGTGCGCTTCTATTTCATCTGATATTTTCAGATAGAGCGTGCCTTGGTCGGAAAAAGTGTCCGTGCAAAACTCGAATTGAGCGTCATAATCTAAGGTTAGCAAGTGCCCATTAGGATACCCTGTAACTACAAATGCAGTGGAATTAGTAACAGAAATGCCATCTCTTAGTCTCCAGTTTTGCACTGAATAATTCACCAATTCATTCAGATTGATTATACCCAAGCTGGCGCACACCTCTATGCGATTATCGCTCACCGTCAATTCATATCCTTCCGCTAGGCTACCAGCATCTACAATGTCGGTGTAATTGCCGCTTTGGTCGCCAGGAGTGCCATCCCCCCAGCCTTTTTCCATTAAAGCCTTTCGGGCTTCTCCACCAATGCAATAGCACAGGCCAAACGCACGGAATCGTATGTTTTCTGGTGCCATGCCAGACTTTACTTGGTCATTCCAGCCCATGAGTAGTGCGTCGTAATTATCGGGGCTCATGTCGCAATTGTCGAGCATAAAATCAGCGGTAGTTAGTGATGAAATGTCCCAACCTGAAATATTTTGATCAAACTTAGAAGCCTTATAAAACATAGCATACATAGTCGTTACATTTTTTGTTTTATTTCCCCAATCTAAAGGTTCTCCCTTATTGTTAAAGGCATCGGCACTTCTGAACATCTGGGACATATCTTCTACGGAACTCACATCCCAATCACTCAAATCTTGATTAAATTTAGTGGCGCCACAGAACATATAGCCCATATCCTTTACATTCGCCGTTTTATCTTTCCAATCTAATGGAGAGTTGAAAGCAGCAGCACCATGAAACATATCTTCCATTTTCGTTACAGAACTCACATCCCAACTGCTCAAATCTTGATTAAAAGCAGTGGCATAATAGAACATACAGAACATATTCGTTACATTTCCTGTTTTATCTCCCCAGTTCAATGGCGAATCAAAATCAGTGGTTTCTCTAAACATATAGGACATATTTTTTACAGAACTCACATCCCAATCGCTCAAATCTTGATTAAAAACAGTGGCGCCGCAGAACATATAGCGCATATCCTCTACACAACTTAAATTCGGGCTTTCAGCTGGCACTGTGGCAAGATTAGAACAGCGAAAGAAAGCGTGAGACAAATCTTTCCACCTTACACTTCCCCAGTTGTCCACACTTAATATTTTGCCCCGATTGGCGTCGTTGCTCTCGGCGAAACATATAGTGGGAAACCCCTCCAATCCTCCATTGATGTTTGGCATGATTTCCACACGCACTTTCTCTGCACTGCTGACAGCCGTGGAAGTGGAAGTATATTGACCAGACACATTGTCGGCGCTTTCGAGGAGAATCATTCCGCTGACGTCGTAAATTTTCACATTGTAGTCGTAGCTGTAGTTTGGAATTTCTCTGTCTGGAATAACGATAACTCCACCTCTAGGAGCCCACGTGGTAACAAAAGGCTCTTGCGCCTTAGCACCAACAGCCGCAAGCAGAGCGAAAAGAATAATTAGAATACTTTTTTTGAGATTTTTCATGTATATATTATGTGTACGTGTTTGCGCGTCATCGATCAATTTGGGACTAAAGCCTTGTTTTGCGTGCATCTAAATTCCCAGAGCTTAACTCGGTATCATTCATTAACTCTTGAATAGCTCCATCCCTAGGTGCGTGGATAAATGCAGTCCTTTTCTTAATCACAATCACCGCCACTTCGGAAACTTCCCCCGAGGGCAGGCAGCGACTGTTGGTGGCATGATAGACAAAATAATACTCGCCCACAGCCCAATTGGAAACTAGCTGCACGGCACTGACTCTTGTTCGGAGCGGCACTTCATCAGCCACATAGGTTGGACCCTTGATTTCATCCCAATACCCCCCCTCTTGTGTGAGCATCTTTCCCAGTACATCGAGCCCGAGGTTAACAATCACAGTGTCGCCATCAAGCTCCACCACATACGGATTTTCTTGCGCTAGCACACCTGACGCACTCCCCAATAGGAAGAGTGAGCAAATGATGACTTTAATCCAATTTATTTGGTGCTTCATAGTTTTTTGTATTATTTTCTGTCGAAAGCATATCGAGAGGTTCGCTTGTCAATTTTCACGATGCAGAAAGATTGATTATTGGTTTGGTCGGCTTGTTCCTGTTCGCTAAAGCTCACGGTGATCAATTTTCCTGAATCCACAATTTCATTCACTATAATTTCTGTGGCTTGACTTCGCTCGCCACTAAGAATCACCAGCAGGGTGTGAATTTCAAAATCCACATCCATCGCCCTAAAGTTATTAACCTCAATTGTTGCCCGCTCCAATTTTTCAGAAAAACCAACCCAATTAGATTGATTTTGAATCACCAAATTACTTTCTAAAAAATGAAGTTTTTCGCTTGTTGGAAAACTCCCTTTAGCAAAGATGGTGAAATGCACCTCCTCATCTTCTTTTTTGCAGCCAGCAAATAGAAGGAATGTTAGCATTAAGATAGACACAAATGTTTTCATGTAGTAGTGTGTTTTGTAAAATAAATCTATGTGTAGCGCGGCTGCAAACGACTAAAAATCTCTTGTAATCACCACCGTCAATATCACTTCACCACTAAGGCAACTTGTGCTGGTGGGTGTAAATTTGAATTGAAACGACTGATCAGCTGTGCCGTTTTCGTCATAGGCATCATAACCATTGAAGATATTGTCTGTTCGATAAGCTTCATCGGCGGCATTTACTGCCGACCAACTGCCCTCTGCCAGCACGCCAAGCAAAAGCGAAAGGTTGATGGCTTCAGCTTCTTCAAGGCAGACTTCCGCTGTCGCATCGCGCGCTTCTATTTCATCTGATATTTTCAGATAGAGCGTGCCTTGGTCGGAAAAAGTGTCCGTGCAAAACTCGACTTGAACGTCATGGTTTAAGGTAAGCAAGTGTCCATTAGGATACCCCGTAACTGGAAATGCAGCGGGAGCACTAATGGCAGTGCCATCTCTTAGTCTCCAGTTTTGCGCTGAATAATTCACCAAGTCATTCAGATTGATTGTGCCCAAGCTGGTGCACACCTCTATGCGATTATCGCTCACCGTCAATTCATAGCCTGCCGCTAGGCTGCCTGCATCTACAATGTCGGTGTAATTGCCGCTTTGGTCGCCTGTTATGCCATCTCCCCAGCCTTTTTCTATTAAAGCTTTTCGGGCTTGCGTGCCAGCACAATAGTATAAGCCTGATGCACCGAATTCCACATCACTATTTGCAGTGTTAGCTTGCACTTGAGCATTCCAGCCGAGGAGTAACGCATCGTAATTATCAAGACTCATGCCACAATTGTCAAGCATAGAAGTAGCGGAGGTCAATAAGGAAATATTCCAACCGCTAATATCTTGATTAAATACACTTGCATCCTGAAACATAAAACTCATATCCGCAACACCACTCACATTCCAGCCTAAAAGATTTGCATCAAAGACATAGGCACTATGGAACATCTCGCTCATATCTTCTACTTCACTCAAGGCAGGGCTTTCGGCTGTCGTGGCTCCGGGCACGCTAGAGAGATTCGAACAGCCATAAAAAGCCCCATTCATGCTCTTCCACTTCACATCGCCCCACTGGCTCACTGTGCGTATTTTGTCCTTATCGCCAGTGTTGTTGAAGTAAATATGAGGGAAGCCCGAGCCATCAGTTTGCGGATAGATTTTTACCTCTTTTGTGCCGGCTGCCGAATCATAGACATGGCTAGCGGTAGGATCTGTTCCCGAAAAGTATTTTATTGCGCTGCCATCGCCCCAATCAATAAAAAATTTATAATAGAGCGTATCTACGATTGGAATAGTAACTGTTTTGTCGCTTTCAGAAATCTCCCAAGTGGTGATGAAAGGCGATGGCACAGAGGAGCAGTCTTCACTGTCGCCAGCAATTGACCAGCCAGCAGTTGTCATGGCAGCCCGAGCGTCGGCACCTAAACAATACTTCAAGCCGGAAGCACTTAATGACATGCTGTTGCTTGCTGTGCCTGCTTGCACCTGCTCATTCCAGCCAATGAGCAAGGCATCGTAATTATCTCTGTCAAGACCGCTGCCATTGAGCATATAAACAGCTGTGGTTAAGGCGGAAATATCCCAACCGCCAATATCTTGATTAAAGGAGGAGGCATCTCGGAACATGTGAGTCAGAGTCGCTACGCTTGCTGTTTTTTCTCCCCAGTCCAATGGAGAGTTGAAATTAGTGGCACCATCGAACATATAGGACATATTCCTGACTTTATTCACGTCCCAGTCGCTAATATTCTGATTAAAATCAGAATTACCACGGAACATGGCGAACATATTTTCTATGTTACTCATATTCCAATTACTAATATCTTGATTAAAGGGAGAATATGCAAACATATAGGACAAGTTCGTTATGTTCGGTATTTTATCTCCCCATTCCAATGGAGAATTAAAGCTAGAAGCTCCATTGAACATCAGGAACATTTTCGTCACATTGCCCACCTCCCAAATGCTAATGTTTTGATTAAAATCAGCGGCATTTCTAAACATACCTTCCATATCCTTTACATTATTCACTTTCCAACCGCTAATGTCTTGATTAAAGAGAGAATCACCATCAAACATGTATCTCATAGTTGTTACATTATCCACGCTCCAACCGCTAATGTCTTGATTAAAGTTAGAAGCTCCAGCGAACATATAGGACATATTTTTTACCTGTAATGTTTTAGAGCCCCACGTCAATGGGGAATCAAAAGCGGTGGCTCCACTAAACATATAGGACATGCTCGTTACCTTACTCACATCCCAAGCTGAAAGATTTGCATTAAAGGAAGAAGCATTTCGGAACACAAAGTTCATACTCGTTATCTTACCCACATCCCAATTTGAAAGATCTGCATTAAAGGAAGAAGCGCCGTCGAACATGTAAATCATATTCGTCACATTGCCCACCTTCCAATTTGAAAGATCTGCATTAAAGGAAGAAGCGCCTTGGAACATAAAGGACATATCCGTTACACTATCCACAGCCCAAGTTGAAAGATTAGCACTAAAGGAAGAAGCATTAGCAAACATATATTTCATATTTTTCACTCTATCCACCTTCCAAGCTGAAAGATCTGCATTAAAGGAAGAAGCATCTCGGAACATGTTGTTCATATCCGTTACATTATCCACCTTCCAAGTTGAAAGATCTGCATTGAAGAGAGAATCACCATAAAACATGTGTATCATACTCGTTACATTATTCACCTTCCAACCTGAAATATCTGCATTAAAGGAATAAGCATTTCGGAACATACAGCCCATATTAGTTACATTAGTCAAGTCCGGGTTTTCCCCCGTTGTGGCTGTGCCATCAGGCACACTGACGAGATTTGAACAGCCATCAAAGGCATAGTTCATATTTTCCCACTTCACATCGCCCCACTGTTCCACTGTGCGTATTTTATCTTTATCGCCAGCGTTTGCAAAACGAATGCAAGGAAATCCTGAGCCATCAGATTGGGGTTGGATTGTTACTGTCTTTGTACCTGCCGAAGCATAGGTGTGGCTAGCCGTGGGAGCAAGGCCCGAGAGGGATTCTGCGGGGCTACCATCTCCCCAATTAATAGTGAAGTTATAGCCAGCACCATAGGTTGGAATAGTGATTGTTAGGTCATCTGCTAAAAGCTCCCAAGTGGTGATGAAGGGTCGCTGCGCTTGGGCAGAAAGAGAAATCAAACAGAAAAGGCAATAAAAAAAGCCCCGCCCAAGCCCCGTCCGAGGAGATAAAAGTTTTGTTTTACGTAGATGTTTCATGTGTTTGTTAATTTGTTGTGGGTAATCCCTGCAAGTCCTAAAAGACTTGCAGGGATTACCCACAGATGAATATGAAAGGGGGATGCACAGACAACTCTGCTGGAGTTTTATATATTTACCCACTAAATTCAACATATAGCCTTAATTTTATATTTTCGATGTTCGTGTTTTTCTCGTTTGCTCAAACACTGTTGCGGCAGCCTGCGGAGGGAATTCCGAGAACCGCGGAAGCATTTCTGTTTTCCCAAGCAAAAAGCACCGCCAGCAATATTCTTAGAAAAGAATATGCCAACGATGCTAGCGCAAAATACAAGAGTATTCATAGTGTGTTTTTTTCCTGTCATTTGCATGGTGCGAACCTTTCCCAGCAAGCTGGAAAAAGTTCGACTTTTGATTAGTGTGTGTGAGGGACAAAAAAAGGCTAAATGACCGTTTGCCGCGCTTTCACCCGGGCAAACAGCCAAATAGCCAGCTTTTGCAATTCGGCTCAACAAAGACTCGACAGTAACACATCTAACTGCATCAAGCTCAATGATCAAACCAAAAAATCTCCATACTCCACAAGCAAACACGACTCTTGCAGCGGTATGAAGACGCAAAAAAATCTCAGCAAAAAAATTGCTGAAATTAAAATTTAATCTATACGTTTGTATTTTTTCTAAAAAAGATGGGCGGGTGGGTGAATCAGGCTGTGTGTGTGTGTTAATAAATTAACTGACACCGCCAAATTTCCAAAGCGATCAGGGTGAAAATTAGCAAAAACATCATATGCAGAAGAGAATCTTCCGCACATGCCAGCCTGAGGATTATGTATTGCCAATTGTTGAAACATCGGGTGCAAATGAAAAATAAATTTTAAACATCTATCAGAGATAGCAACTCACCATCTCCTTTTCGACTGCAAACATAATGCGAATCACACCAACAATTACTTGATATTTGTCAAAAAAACATACTACTACGTGATTTTTCTTTATTTTCTTCCGCAAAAATATTAAATTAGTAATAATCCGAAACTATCTTATATTATTCACACTCCCACATTACTTTACCATAGAGATACTACGATAAAAAATACTAACAAGCATTTTATGGTTCGAGTGTGGATAATTTAGGCTGCCAAGTTAAGGAAACACTAAAAGGCACTATAATGAATGGAGTAGATAAATAGCACCTCTACCCAAAACTCCAGCGGAGTTGCAAGACTTACCCTCTGCAAAAAAACATAGACCAAAAAAAAAGGAATACCTTTCGATATTCCCCATCTCATTTCAAGCCTTGCTCGGAAATTATTAATTCGTTTAAATAAAAGTACGCATTTTACTCACATCAGACTAAACCTGTGCAAATCGAACTCTCGATCTACTCACATCAGACTAAACCTGCGCAAATCGAACTCTCGATCTACTCACATCAGACTAAACCTATACAAATCGAACTCTCGATTTACCTACATCAGAATGAACCTATACAAATCGAACTCTCGATTTACTCGCATCGGAGTGAACCGGTGCAAATCGAACTCTCGATTTACTCACATCAGAACAAATCCCTACAAATCGAGTGTTTTTTCTACTCTGATTGGGATTTTTCACTCCTAAAAAGACAGCCTAAGAGACTTATCTTAAGGAAGTTCTGCCTATTCAGCTTTGTTCAGAGCTTATTTTGGATCCTGCACGCTGCTCCGAAGAATATCAATGCACAAAAAAAAGCGGCTTTATGTTGTTTGTAGTGGAGATTTCTGCAAGTCCGCTGGACTTTTGAGTAAAAACACGTTATTTACCTACTACAAACAGCAAAAAGCTGCTTTAATTTATTTTTTCAAAAGATTAATATTCATCTTCATTGAAGAAGAAATCATCTTTGCTTGGGTAGTCTGGCCAAATATCTTCGATAGTTTCATAGATATCGCCTTCGTCTTCGATTTCTTGGAGGTTTTCAATCACCTCCATTGGCGCACCCGACCGGATTGCATAATCAATCAACTCATCTTTAGTTGCAGGCCATGGTGCATCTTCCATTTTTGATGCTAATTCTAGTGTCCAATACATAGTGGTATTTTTTATTTAAATTTGTTTTCTACCTATTTTTTGGCGAAAGTATAAAAAACAAATTATAATCCAAGTATTTTTTCTATTTATTTGGCATCCAAAAAATTTCTTCTTGATTTTCATCGAGATTCAGCTTCCTTGACAACACAAAAAGATAGTCAGAAAGCCTATTGATATAGACAAGGAGGCTTTCCTCCACCTCAATCAATTCGGCCATCTCCACAATTCGGCGTTCAGCTCGTCGGCAGACGGTGCGTGCCATATGCGCATGAGATGCAGACTTGCACCCCCCAGGCAACACAAAATGTTTCAGCGGAGAAAGCTGAGTTGTAATAGCATCAATCTCCGCCTCAATAGCTGCAATGTCCGACACTTTGCAAGGCATCTGCTCTTTTAGCTCATGTGCCGACTCATCGGTTGCCAAATGCGAACCGACCACAAAAAGCACGGTTTGAATATCTCGCAACACTTGCACATCGTGCTCACTATCCACATAGGCTGCCACCACGCCAATAGCGCTATTCAATTCATCAACAGTGCCATAAGCCTCCAATCGACTGTCATGTTTCTTCACACGTGCGCCACCGATTAATCCAGTTGTGCCGTCATCTCCTGTTTTGGTATATACTTTTGCCATAATATTAAAAGCCCCCTCCAACTCCCCCGAGGGGGAGGGCAAAGGCACTGGGTTAAAGCCCCCTCCTAACCTCCCCCGAGGGGGAGGAGTTAGAGGCACTGGGTTAATTTATTATTCTATATTCTATGTATTTACTGCATATTTATGGTTCTATCCCTCCCCCTCGGGGAGGTTAGGAAGGGCTTGGACTTTAATCCAGCATCAACGCTGCCGTATGGCATGCCACTAAAGCTGCTGTTTCGGTGCGCAAGCGAGATTCTCCCAAAGATACAGGTTTAAATCCATTCTCCAATGCTTCTTGCACTTCATTTTCTGAAAAATCGCCTTCAGGACCAATCAGAATCAAATTCGCTTGCTGATTTAAGGCAGTCTTTAATGGATTGCGTTCCTCGTCATAGCAATGAGCAATGAACTTTCCGCCACTGAAATTGCCCTTTAGCAATTCTCGCAATGGGGTCAAGGGATTGAGCTTCGGCAAAAAAGCTTTATAGGATTGCTTCATGGCAGAGATGATAATCTTCTCTAGGCGGTCGTCCTTAATGACTTTCCGCTCGGAGTGGTCGCACAATATTGGTGTGATTTCATCAATACCAATCTCGGTGGCTTTCTCCAAGAACCATTCTATCTTGTCGATATTCTTTGTGGGAGCAACAGCGATGTGCAAATAATGCTTGCGCTGCGCATAGTTTTCCTCTTTCGATTGCACTTCAATCGTGCAACGCTTCGGATTGGCTTCGGAAACAATGGCTTCATAGAAACCACCTTTGCCATCAATCAATTGCAGACGGTCGCCCACCTGCATGCGCAAAACACGCACAGCATGTTTTGATTCTTCTTCAGGTAAAGTGTAGGTGTTTCCTGAAATATCGGGGGTGTAGAATAAATGCAATGGAGTTAGGAGTTAGGAGTTAGGAGTTAGGAGTTAGGAGTTAGGAGTTAGGAGTTAGGAGTTAGGAGTTAGGAGTTAGGAGTTAGGAGTTAGGAGTTAGGAGTTAGGAGTTAGGAGTTAGGAGTTAGGAGTTGGCTGCGCCATTAATCACCGTTAGGTCAATTCTCAACTTTCCATTCTCAATTCTCAACTAATTAAGGTTCTAAATGCAGGAATACTTTTCCTGTTCTTGCTTCAATGTCCGTCCAGTCTTTCACATCAAATTGGATGACCGATGTGGCGCAGGTGGGCATGTCATAGAGGAACTCATCGCAAAGATTGTATGCGAGGTAGTGAATCGTGGGATTGTGCCCCACAATGAAAAGACAATCTGCATCAGCTGATGTGGCGTGAATTTTTTCTAATAAATCTTGAGTAGTAGCATGCTCATAAAACGCTTCCCACGCTTCTATTTTAGAAGTATTGAATCCCAATTGCTGCGCATAGATGGAAGCTGTCGCCCAAGCACGGGCGGCAGGACTAGCAATCATGCGCTGCGGAACAATGCCCACAGCTTTCAGTTTTCCTGAAAGCTGCGTGGCATCATGTTCGCCTTTAATTTGAAGCTTACGGTTAAAATCATCGTCATATCCGCCGCTTTCGGCTTTGGCATGACGAATCATTACGATTGTTTTCATACACTATATATTTACCATACTAAAATAACGCCATCTGCTTAACTTCCCTTCGACCTTCTAATTTCGCTGCAAACTCCAACCACTCATCTAAGGTTAATCTTCTAATTGCTTGCTGCGCATCTTCAAATTTAGTTAATTGATGAACTCTTCTTAAATCAATTCGCATTAAAACTTCTTTATTAACAGCCCTCTTTGAATCACTAAAGGTTATGGCTCGCAATAAGTTCTGAACAAGTGCAGCGTTTAGCAAATAATGTGCTATTTCCGCTTCGATTCTATTGTCAAAACTTATAAAATAACACGTATCATCAAGCATCAATGGCTTGTCCTCATTGGGCAGCACCAAGGTAAAGTGAGTGGACTTATACAAACCCGATATAGCAACTTTAAAGGGTGCAAAAGAATAAGCCCCAACACCAAAAATCGAATACGGTGGCTTATCCTTATAGATTGACGATTTCCTTTTAGAAAAATAATCTTTATTCTGCTCTAGGTATTCAAAAGTAAGAGGATAATCATGTTTTATATACCTCGTGTCTTGACCAACCATTTTTTGCGTAACAATTGTCAGTTTCCGATAAGTGTTTGTCTTTTCACCTTTCAGATCTGAACTCTTTAGAAACCCATAAACCAAGTTGTCTTCCAACTGAATTTCGTCCTTAAGCCCATTCTTATAATAGTCTTCCACTCGTTCAATCTCCATTATCTGCGAACAATCATGCTTAATTCCCGAACGCCAAATAAATGGAGACTTGCCGTCAATCACAGAAGCATGTTCATAATCCTCAATTGAATAGACAAACTTCGAGTTACACCACCCAAAGTCCGTTGTTTTTTCTTGTGTGTAAAAATCATACTCCGTGCAAATGCAACTTGACTTCTCTCCTAGCTCTGCGAAAAACAACGATGCGTTTACCGACGCATTAAATTCCTTTTTGGCATCAATATTTAGTTTTTCATTTTCAGCAATCGCAAAATGATTTTGCTTTTGGTCATACATGATATTCTTGATCACCGAATTCTTAACCAAAAATGCAAATCGTCCTTTATGTTTTTGAAAAGCTTTAATCAAAGTGGTAGAAATACTCTCTCCGATATCAAAGTTTCCTTTACCTGTAATGGCATCTAAACCAGCAAGCTTTTTGAAATTGCCTTTCTGAGGTAGATTCTTCGATTCAATAGCGCCTAATTCAGAATTAGTCACCCATGGAGGATTGCCAATAATTAAGGTCTTATAATTTATGGTCTCCTCTGCAATTGACTCATATGAAAACTCAAACGCATCTGCATGGATAATGTCAATCTCAGGGATATTATCAACCTTTTGCGACAAAAACAGTCCTAATATCTTGAACTTTGTTTCCCAAACATAGGGCTGATATATCTCAACGCCTACTAGTTTCTTAATCGTTGAAAATCTTTTCAGTACCGATATGATGAAGTTTCCTTTGCCGCATGTAGGTTCTAATACAAATTCAAAATCAGCTCTTTCCTTACCGATATAATCTACTATTGCATCTGTCAAATTAGAATTGGTCTGAAAATCCCCATACGCTCTTCGATCTGAATCGAGCATAACATCTTGACTATGCTGAAACTCACTTATAAAATCGTTTGCTACATCTTGGTTTAAAAAGAAATTATTAATCCCGCAAACCGATTTTATATCTTCATTTATCAGTCGAAAATCAGATAGCAGGGTGCATTTCTCCCGGAAGTATCCCTCCGCAACTGCATCAATATGTGCTTCAAAACAAATCATTTGATCACTTTATCGATGATTTTTGTAATTCCTCCAACTGCTTCCGTCAAATCTCGAACTCTTGCATACTGCAATCTCCATTGCAACGCATTCGATATGGTCAAGTATCCTTGTTTAAAGGATTGATTTAACACCTGATCAGCTATGGAATCAATTGTAATTTCATCTGCTGGAATATTTTTATCTTGCAAGTATGCAATGATATCTTCCTTAATTGCACCATCCTGCACCATTTCTCTCAGTCGAAATGTAGTGGTATAATCTGCCGTCCTATCTTTGTCGAGAAAGATACAACTCACGAAGTTCAAAACAGCAACATGTTCCATTTCCGAATCAGTCTTATCATACACAAACACAAGCAAATTATATCCTAGTCCAAATATTTTTTGCTTTGCATCTTTGAAAGGGCAAGAAGATTGCGGTTGCCTAGTTGAAGTAACCTTAATGTCGGTCATTATCTCCTCACTAGGCAAATCAATTCCTTTTGCCGACGAACCAATTTCATAGTCAAATCTTTCTGCTAAATAGCTTTGGAACTTATGCTCGATATACGTCCCAACCGCCTTCCCGTCTGTCACTCCATACAAGTCCTTATTCTTAAACGAAGACTCAATATCACAAAATTCCTTAGCAGATTGTTTTAGTCTTGCTATGGTCAGTTTTTCTTTCATATACTTTTTATTTCAACTGCGAAGATAACAAATCTATACCATTCTTCGTCACTTACTCCAACTAAAAAGCCTGAACAACATGGCATGCACATCACTCAGGCTTATAGCATAAAGCTTAGAGCTTATCGCCTGCCCTATTTCACCGCCACTGTTTCGATTTCCACCAACACGCCAAGAGGCAATTCGCGCACAGCAAAAGCCGCACGAGTTGGAGGGTTCACCGCATAGCGAGAGCCATAGACTTCGTTCATGGCTGCAAAGTTTGCCATGTCGCTCAACAAGCAAGTTGATTTCACCACATCAGCGAATGTGTAGCCCGCTTCGGTGAGCACCGCTTCGATGTTTTTCATCACTTGTTCTGTCTGTTCTTTGATACCACCTTCAACCACTTTGGCAGTTGCAGGATCAACAGGAATCTGACCTGAAATGTACAATGTGCCATTCACTTCGATGGCTTGACAATAAGGACCAATCGCCGCTGGCGCATTGGTTGTTGAAATTACTCTTTTCATGTTTTTCTAAAGCCCCCTCCAGCTCCCCCGAGGGGGAGGGCAAAGGCACTGGGTTAAAAGTTTATAATTAAAGCCCCCTCCCATCCTCCCCCGAGGGGGAGGAGTCAGAGACATTGGGTTAATATTTATTTTCTATCATTCATCTTTGTGGTTCTATCCCTCCCCTCGGGGAGGTTAGGAGGGGCTTGGCTCTGCTCTCCCCCTCGGGGAGGTTAGGAGGGGCTTGGCTCCCCCACTTCTCCATAAACACCACTTCTTCAATCGCCTTGCGTTTCTTCTCGCTGGGCGAAGCCGAAGCAGGATAGCCGATGGGGAGCAAGGCGATGGGCTCAACACCTTCGGGGAGTTCCAAAGCTTCAAGCACTGGCTGAGGATTGAAATTACACACCCAACAGCTGCCAATTCCTAGCTCGGTGGCTCGGAGCGTCATATGGTCGATAGCAATTGCTGCATCAATATCAACAGAGCATTTGTCATCGAAGTTGGAACGCTTCCAAGCCTCCTCTTGCTCGCCACACACCACAATTACTTGCGGAGCTGTGGCAAACCAATCTCGTGGATAAGCTTCGTGAAGTGCTTTCAGATTCTCTTTTGCTGAAACCACGATGAACTTCCACGGCTGCTTGTTGCAAGCCGAAGGCGCAAGTCTTCCAGCATCTAAAATCTGGAAAAGCTCTTCCGATTTAATCGGCTTCGATTTATATGTACGCTCAGAATAGCGATTCCGAATAGCAGTGATTACATCCATGCATTATTATTTTACGACAAAAATAAGAAAAAAAACGCCGCAAGCAAAAGCCCACGACGTTCAATTTATTCTTTTCCGAGAAAGTCTATACCAATCCGCTGAAGCCCATGAATGCCATTGCCAAGATGCCAGCTGTAATCAAGGCTGCGGGCGTTCCTTTCAATCCTTTGGGCAAGTCCACCAATTCGAGTTGCTCACGCAAGCCAGCAAAGATAATCAATGCCAAGCCGAAGCCAAGCGCATTACCAATCGCAGAGGTTACCCCTTTCATCAAAGTCATGTCGGGGTCGGATGCCACCAAGATAGCCACCCCAAGCACAGCACAGTTGGTGGTAATCAATGGCAAGAACACGCCCAAAGCTTGATAGAGCGAAGGGCTCACCTTTTTCAAGATGATTTCCACCATTTGCACCAAAGCCGCAATCACCAAGATGAATGAAATCGTTTGGAGATATTCCAACGAAAAAGGTTCAAGCAGATATTTCTGAATCAAATAAGTAACGATAGTCGCCAAAGTCATTACGAATGCCACAGCACCAGTCATACCGATAGCGGTTTCCACTTTCTTCGACACGCCCAAGAACGGACAGATGCCCAAGAATTGCGACAAGACGATATTCTGAACAAATACCGCTGATATAATAATTAATACATATTCCATTTCCTAAACCTCCTTAGTTTTTATTGAGTTTATTAATGACCGCAATCAAGTATCCCAATGCGATGAACGCTCCCGGAGCAAGCACGAATACAAGCATACCGTAGGTTTCAGGATAGATTGAAATGCCGAAGAGTGTTCCTGCACCTAAGAACTCACGGATAGCACCGAGCAATGTCAAGGCGAAAGCAAAGCCCAAGCCCATACTCAAACCATCAATAGCCGATGAACCGACATTGTTTTTCGATGCGAAAGCTTCGGCACGACCAAGCACGATACAGTTCACCACAATCAAAGGAATGAACAGCCCCAAGCTTTCAAACAGTGAAGGCAAATAAGCCTGCATGCACAATTGCACCACCGTTACGAAAGAAGCGATAATCACGATGAAACTAGGAATACGCACTTTGTCGGGAATGAAGTCTTTCACCAGCGACACCACAATGTTGGCACACACGAGCACGAAAGTCGTTGCCAAGCCCATTCCCAAACCATTGATTGCCGATGAAGTAACCCCCAAAGTGGGACACATACCGAGCAGCAACACAAACACAGGGTTTTCTTTGATGAACCCTTTCTTTAAATTATCTAGTTGATTCATTATTCAGCTCCTCCTTCTTTTACTTGTTCCGACTCAATCGCTTTAGTCAGCGAAGCATTCTTAATATAAGTATTATATCCACGAACGACCGCATCGAGGAATGCACGTGAAGTGATGGTGGAAGCCGTAATTGCATCAATATCTCCGCCATCTTTGCTCACTGTCATGTTTACATTTGCAGGATTCAAGCCCACAATCGTGTGCGCAGCATCGTTGAACCACTCTTGCATTTTAGAACCCAAGCCCGGTGTTTCAGCATGCTTGAGCACCTGATAACCCGTGATTGTTCCTTCCGCATCGAAGCCCACCATCATGCCAATATATCCGCTGAAACCTTTAATCGTGTAGGTCTTCACCGCTGTGCCCACCAAGTTGCCTTGCGCATCCGTGGCACGGAAGAACACCAAAGGGTCTTTGCCATCTTCGGGCATGATTTCTTGCGCATCGCTCAAGCTTTCGAAAGCAGGCAGAATAGCCATGATAGCTTCATCTTGCGCTTTCTTTGCCGCCGCTTCAATAGGCCCTTTTGTTGCCTGATTCACAAAACCCAAAATCGTGCCTGCCACCGCTGTAATAATCAAGAGCGTCAGCACCATATTTGGAAAATTCGATTTTATAGCCATAATTATTTTCCTCCAAATCTTTTAGGTTTCACATAAGTATTGATAAGTGGTGTGAAAGCGTTCATGATGAGAATCGCAAACGAAATACCTTCGGGATAAGCACCATAGTTACGCACCATCACGGTGATAAAACCAATACCAATCGCAAAGATAATTTGTCCTTTCACTGCCATAGGCGAAGTAACCATGTCGGTTGCCATGAAAATTGCACCCAGCATCACACCCCCAGTGAGCAAATGCACCGCACCAAAGCCAGCCGCATCGGCAAATGAACCTGCACCCGAGAATAGATAAATAGCCGCTTGAAGCACAAACACCGTTGCCATCAGATAGACCGGAATGTGCCAAGTAATCACTTTCTTATAAAGCATCCATGCGAAACCAATCAAAAGCATCACCGCTGAAATCTCTCCCATCGAACCGGGCACAATACCCATAAATCCATTAGAAAGAATATCCTCACGCAATCCACTCATGGCTCCTGCCATGCCGTTGGCTTTCATTATTGCCAAAGGCGTTGCCCCTGTTGTGGCATCAATCGGAGCCCATGTGGTCATTTGCACCGGGAATGAAATCAACAAGAACACCCGACCCACCAAAGCAGGGTTGAAAGGGTTGTTGCCTAAGCCACCAAATGAAAGCTTGCCCACACCAATTGCCACCAATGCGCCAATCACGATAATCCACGCAGGAATGCCTGAAGGCAAGTTGAAAGCAAGCAATAAACCGGTCAGAGCAGCTGAAAGGTCATTGATTTCGGGTTCTTTTTTCATCACAAAGCGTTGAATCAGATATTCAAATCCGACACAAGCAATGATTGACACCAAAGTAACGCGAATGGCATCGAAACCAAACATATAAACCGACCACGCCAAAGCTGGCAAGAGGGCGATAATCACGTTACGCATAATTTTATTCACCGAATCACTCGTACGCTCGTGCGGTGATGGTGATATGGTAAGTAGTTTACTCATCTTACTTATCTTGTAATATTTGTATTCTTAATTTTTTCTGTTTCTGATGATTTGACCCACCTTCGCTTTTCCCAAACGAATATAGTCGAGCACCGGACGGCTTGCTGGACAAGTATAGCTACATGAACCACACTCGATGCAATCCATCACATGCGCTTTTTCAAGCTCTTCCCACATGCCTTTTTTCGCTAGCACCGAAAGGCGGAACGATTCCAAGCCCATCGGACAAACCGAAGCGCAACGATTACAGCGGATACAGTTTTTCACCGGGCGACGGTCAGACTCCGTATTCGGAAGCATCAAGATGCCCGATGTGCCTTTCGCCACTGGAATGTCGGTTGAAGAAACCGCCTTACCCATCATCGGTCCACCGCTAATCACCTTGCCGGTATCTTCGGGCAAGCCGCCAGCAGCTTCAATGAGTTCTTGCGCATTCGTGCCCACACGCACCAAGAAGTTTGATGGCTTCGCCACCGACTTACCCGTTACGGTTACCACACGCTCAAACAAAGGTTTGTTCTTTTGCACCGCTTCATAAACAGCGAAAGCCGTTCCCACGTTGCTCACCACTGCACCCACTTCAATCGGCAAAGCTCCCGAAGGCACTTCACGACCAGTTACCGCATTGATAAGTTGTTTTTCACCCCCTTGAGGATATTGCACTTTCAAAGGCACAATCTCAATTGAGCTATCATTAGCCGTTAGCTTTTGCAAGTATGCAATTGCATCTTTCTTATTATTTTCAATACCAATATAAGCTTTGCTCACGCTGATGGCTTTCATCATGATGCGGATACCCACCAAGATTTCCTCGCCTTTTTCGAGCATCAAGCGGTGGTCGGCTGTCAGATATGGTTCACACTCCACACCATTCACCACGAGCATCTGCGCAATCTTTCCCGGAGGAGGCATCAACTTCACATGCGTGGGGAAGGTTGCTCCACCAAGACCCACAATACCCGCTTCGGCAATCTTATCGACAATCGCTTTGGCATCGAGCTTGATTTCCGTGTCGAGTTTCGCATCTCTATTGATGCTTTCTTCCCACTCATCGCCTTCCACATTGATGAAAATGCCTTGCTTGTTGTAGCCCGACGCATCGAGAGCTAAATCTACTTTAGCCACTGTGCCCGACACCGAGGAGTGAATGTTGGCAGACACAAATCCGCCCGATTTGGCAATCAGCTGACCCACTTTCACCGCATCGCCTTTTTTCACCAAGGCTTGCGCTGGTGCGCCAATGTGCTGCCCAACAGGAATGAACACCGCCTTTGGCAACGCCAAAGTTTCAATCGCCTTATCAGCTGAGAGTTTATTTTCAGCAGGATGAACCCCACCCAATATAAATGTCTTTAATGTCATGGTTCTCCTTATTTTGTTTCGTTGTTATCTACTTTTGTTGCTTCCGTAGCTACTGTCGCTTCTGCCTTTGGAGCTGCTTCTGCTTTAGGTTCTGCTTTCACCTCTGGCTTCTTCACCTCAGTCTTTTCGGCTGGAGCTACATCTGCTTTAGGCTTGCGTGGTGGGAAGTTGAATTCCAAGATTGAACCTGTGGGACAAACTTCCACACATTTGCGACACAATTTACATTTATCAGAGTCGATAAATGCCATGTTGTTTTCCACTGTAATAGCATCAAACTTACACTCTTTCACACACTTCGAGCAGCCAATACAAGCCACCGAACAAGCTTTCTTCGCCACACCGCCCTTGTCTTTGTTGCGACAAGCTACATAGATTTTGCGGTCTTTCGGTGCTTTCTTGCGCAACTCAATCAAGAGTTTCGGACAAGCGTCCACACATGCCCCACAAGCAGTACATTTTTCATCGTCGATTTCAGGCAAGCCTGTTTCGGGGTTCACATGCAAGGCATCGAAATCACACGACACTTCACAATCGCCCAAGCCTAGGCAACCAAACGAGCAGCCTGTTTCACCACCATACAACGATGATGCCATGGCACACGACTGCGCCCCATCATATTTGTTGGTTTTCGGACGAACACTGCACGCCCCATTACAGCGCAACACCGCCACTTTCGGAGCTTGCGCCACCGCCTCACGACCGAGAATGCCTGCCACATCTTGCATCACATCATTTCCCCCAACTGGGCAATACAGCCCATCGAAAGAATCCGACTTCACACAAGCTTCAGCAAAGGCACGACAGCCAGCAAAACCGCAACCACCGCAATTGGCAGAGGGCAATGAGCTTTCCACCTCGTCAATACGTGGGTCTTCATACACGTAAAACTTTTTAGCCACAAAATACAGAATCACTGCGGCCAACGTACCAATACCAGCAAGGCTGACAATGGTGTAAATGATAGTCATATCCATTTTTTATATCGACTTAATTACAAATTCTAATTTCGATTTCAATCTATCTCGCAAAAGATATACTATAATATAGTATGGCACCAGCGACCCCAACGCCACTAATGCCGAAAAACCCTCTTCCTTGCCCAAGCTGATGCTGCCAATCAGCACCGCCAGCACCAGCAGCAGCGGAAACACATAGCCCCAAAGCAACGCCACAAATCCCTGCGAGGTCTTCCCTACAATCATCACCCGCTCCCCCACTCGATATTCCTTTGCTGTGCGGCGCACCTCCACTTCTTTATCCTGCATGTCGGAAGCCGAACAAGCCCCTTTGGCATGACAAGACGCACAAGCGGACTTATTCACAAAGCCCACTGTGATAGTATCTTCGGTGATTCGCTTAACAATTCCTTCGTGTGAAATTTCTTCTGCCATAACGTTTTCGGTTTATGCATCCTGCGCAAACGATTGCAAAACTACTCCCTTTTTGGCAAACACGCCCATTTGATTAACACATTTTTAACAGCAGAATATAATTTGTACTCATTACAAATAACGATACATATTGAAATATCCAATTAACTCTTATTCCAGCACATTGTAATCTCTAGATTGCATCACAAAAAAAGCACTATCACAAATGGAGTGGATAAGCCTTGCAAGTCCGCTGGAATTGTTGCAGAGTTTCAACACCCTCGCCCCTGATAAATCTCAGGTGTCGCCATGGAATTTTGAATAACAACACATTAGCCACCAACCAACCCATTATATTGCGGGCTATCTTTTAGCCTAAATCCTCTATTATCAATTAATTCTGAAATTCTTTTTGCGAAGGAAAGACCCATCGCCATCGACGATGTTTTTTTTCCGCATGGAAAAAGTCTGTTGCGATTGACGACAGGCTTTTTCCATGCAGAAATTAATGGTCGCGATTGACGACAGACTTTTTCCAAGTGGAAAAAATTTGTCGCCGGTAGCGATGAGGTTTTCCTTCGTGGAAAAAACTCGTCGTCATTGGCGATGGAGCTTTTCTTCTGAATTTTCACTCCAAATATTTAGGAAACTTCTAAAAATTAGTATTAAATTGAGGGAAAGCTGCTATATATACTGTTGTTCATTTGTTTTCTGAGGACACTTTTCTTTTCTCAAACAAAAAAATAGGAATCTTCGCCAAAATGTGTGGATATTTATGCTATGCTAATATTAAAACAAACCAAAAAAAACGCTTTTTATGGTGGCAAGTCATATTTTTATATAGCTTTGCACTATTATTAGAAAACCATATAATCTTCTAAGAAATGAAAAAGATAATCATCAGTCTTTGCGTTGTCGTCATCGCTTTTGCCTCGTGCAAGAAAAAACCAGTGCAAGCCCCTGTGGAAGTTGAAATAACTCCTGTGGAAGTAGCCCCCGACACAGTGGCTGCCGACACGGCAAGCTTTGAATATGAATATGAGGTAGTCGAAACTCCTGCCGAGCCAGAAGTGAATTTTGAGGATCTCAATTCTAATCATAAATATTTTGTGATTGTGGGTAGTTTTGACACCCGTGCAGAAGCGGAAGGCTACGTGGGCACCCTGAAGCGTCGTGGCGAAAAAGGCATGGTGGTGCAGAGAAATCGTGGCTTAAACATGGAAAAATTCCGCGTAGCTTGCTTTTCTTCTGACAATAAAAAGACAGCCTATGATGTGGCTGAGGATTACAAATATGACTATCCAGACGCTTGGATACTTATTAAATAAAGGCTTTCGCCTGTAAGCGAAAAACCATCCTATTACCTGAAAGTTAGCAGAATAATTCTGCTAACTTTTTTT
>JBKECD010000091.1:0-23173 GCA_047974225.1 Mangrovibacterium sp. | reverse complement strand
TACTTCTTAATTCCATTAATTACTTAATGAATGACTTGATAAACTCACACTATGATTAATTATCGGATGAACCAATCAGCTATTCAATGAAACAAGTCATTATAAAAACAACTGATTAGCTGAATGCCTCTTTAGTTGATTATATGATTGACTGCTTAACTGATAAATCAATTAATCGATGAAGCAGCTAATTAAATTTCTCATGACTTCATGATTTAATTAATAAGTTCATTGACCACACAAATAAAACCCCAAATTCCCACACCATCACCAGCTTTTCAATCCGCTGGCACTCACTGGCACTCATTGGCACTAGCTGGCGTTGTTCATCATGCCGCTCAGCCCAATTCTTCAAGCTATTTTTGTCCCGAAAGTATTGTTGAGTTTTACGGAAAACTTTAGGCTGATTTTGCTCAAAATGACATCATCCTAAAGTCATTTTTATTTGCATGAACGCAAATGGCAAGCTGTGTTTTGAGTTACTCGAAATATTTCTCGTAACGCAAAACGCTTGCCCCTGTCCCCTTTGTTGCGGACGGGGGAAATCACTCCGAAGTCGTGAATTTTTTAAAGATTAATGCTACGAAAAAAGAGGGAAAGAAAAGGAATGCCGCAGGTCGCCCCAAAGAAGCCGACCCAGCCTGAAATGCCGTCATGGTGCGATTTACAGACGCGGAATATGCACGCTTTATGATGCTTCTTGAGCAATCGGGCATGTTTGCCAAGTCGGCTTTTGTGAAAGCAAGGGTGTTTGATGAAGCATTTCGAGTGGTGAAAACTGACCAGTCAAAGCTAAAATACACTGCCAAACTTTCCGAAATGCAGGCGCAATTTCGTGCCATAGGGGTGAATTATAATCAGGTGGTGAAGGAATTGCACCGTCATTTTTCTGAGAAAACAGCTCGTGCGATGCTTTATAAACTCGAAAAACTGACTACAATTTGCAACTCTCCTCATTTGTGGGGATATGGCAGCCGACAGATGCAGAAACATGATGCAAAAACCCCTATTTGTTGGGATTTTTTCTTGGTGCGCATTGCCCTAAATTTGCGCAGAAATAATTGACAGCAAGAAAGAATCAAAAATAGACATGGATAACATCATCGAATGTAGAAACATTACGCATCATTACGGCTCTCGATTGATTTATGAGAATCTTAATTTTGAAGTTAAGCAAGGGAAAGTGCTCGGGCTTTTGGGAAAGAATGGCACGGGAAAAACAACCATTATTAATATCCTCAATGGGTATTTACAGCCCACTTCGGGCGAATGTCGAATATTTGGACAGCGGATGGAGGAACTCTCGCCAACAAGCAAGAGCAATATTGGATTGCTGCTCGAAGGACATATTCAGCACAATTATTTCACAGTGGAGCAAATTGAAAAGTATTACAGTGGCTTTTTCAAACGATGGAAAAAGGAAGCTTACTATGAATTGCTTCAGAAATTGCAGGTCGTGCCTAGTCAGAAACTCAGCACCATGTCGTGTGGGCAGCGTTCACAAGTCGCCTTGGGATTGCTTTTTGCTCAAGACCCCGAGCTGCTGATTATGGATGATTTCTCCATGGGATTAGACCCTGGCTATCGCCGTTTATTCGTACAATATTTGAATGAATTTGCCTTGGCAGAAAACAAAACTATCTTTCTGACCTCACACATTATTCAGGATATGGAGTTGCTCATCGACGATTGCATGATTATGGATTATGGGCGTTTGTTGCTGCATAAACCAACAAAGGAAATCCTCAACAGCTTCAAGAAATATACGTTTTACGCCGACAAAGAGTTGGTGGACAACGGGGAGCGTTTTTGGAACACCGAGCGAATTGGAAAAACTTGGGAAACCTATTCCTTTGCTTCCGAGGAAGAGGTGAAGGCTGAATTTCAGAAGCAAGGATTGGAGTATGTGGGCAGTCAAAGCCTGTCGCTCGAAGACGCTTTTATTGGATTAACCGGAAAATATTAGAAAATGTATCAATCAATTTTATATAAAGAGTGGATTAAAACCGGGCGACTGGTTGTCATCTTGTTTTTAGTGCTTGCTGCTGCAACGGGCTATCTGTTTATCAATGTGGCGCAGACCTTGCGTGTTGGCGGGGCGATTAACACGTGGGAAGCCATCATTACGCAGGATTTGCCCTTGGTATCGACCTTGAAGTGGCTGCCTCTTCTGCTAGGTGTTGTTTTGTCGTTGGCGCAATATGTACCTGAGATGCAGAGCAAACGATTGAAGCTCACGCTTCATCTACCGATGAACGAAGTGCACACCCTCTCCACCATGATGCTCTATGGACTCGTGCTATTGATGGCGATGTTTGCCTTGTTGCTAGGTGCTATTGTGCTTGGTTTTAACGTTTGGTTTGCCCCCGAACTCACTGCAAATGCTTTAACGCAATTACTGCCGTGGCTTCTCGCAGCGCTGTTGGGCTACACGCTGACAGCTTGGGTTTGCCTTGAGCCTACCTGGCGTCAGCGAATGATTAACTTTGTCATTATGGCAGCCGCATTGGCGATGTTTTTCATTCCATCATTTTCCACTGGATATAAATATTTCATTCCTCTATTAGCCTTTTTTGTTCTCCTGAGCGTGTTGTTTCCATTTTTTTCGGTGGCAAGGTTCAAAGAAGGAGCACAGTAATATCAGCAATAAGCTTTAGGCGATGGGCTTTAAGCCTCGCATACAGCACAATTCATCTCAACCCATGAAAAAATTTAAACGATACAGCTACCCTTTAATCCTGCTTTCGACCACCTTGTTGGGCTTGATTTTCTTTCCTCAACTGGTGAAAAAAGCCACGGTAGAACCCACCCGATATCCATTTGTGTATTACAGCACCATGGCTGAAGAACTCTGTGTGGTGGATTATAAAAACGACACCGCTGCAGCGATGGAAATAACTGGCAAAATTTATCGCAGCCAACAAGAAGCTGACTCAGTGCTTCCCATTTTGAAATACCGCCAGCTGATGTCAGATGGGATTCTTCCTGATAGTATCAAAGGAAAAGAAACGACTGCTCGCAGCATTCGTGCGGAGAATGTCATCTATCGTTTCAAAGCCCAAAGCTGGCAATCGCCGCAACCTTCGCTCTACATCATGTATGAGTCGATGCCCGTGCGCATAGGTTTAGAATCGCCTGGCGATGTTTTTCGGCTGAAAGACAAAATCGAGTTCATCGACATAGAGACTCGTCAGATAAATACGCAGAAATCCAAGCTGTTTCAAGCAGCACTAGAAAAGCATGGCTTTGCATTTCCTGCCCAATGGTGCAACGGAAATATGACTACTCGAAAGGCTTATGATGAAGGCTTCTTTGTGCTCGATGCGCAGAATCAATTATTCCATCTTAAGATGGTGAACGGTCGCCCGTATGTCAGAAACACAGGCATTGGCAGTGCGCTTGATATCCGCTGGTTTGACATGCAAGAGGCGGGCAATCGTCGATATTATGGATTTATCTATGACACTGCTGGTGGAATGCATCTCATCGGATATGATGAGGGGAAATATTTCTCTCAGCAATTGGATATTGCTCCGCTGAATCTAGCTACAGATGATGTGATGATTATGGGCAATTTGTTCTATTGGACAGTGGGAGTTACTCAAGAAAACGGCAAGGCATATTATGGTTTAGACAAGGCTAGTTTGTTACGTTTGTCGGGATATTTTGTGGCGAGAAAGAAAGATAATTGGGATCGTGTGTCGGCAGTGTTGTTCCCCTTTTATATCCAATTGGAATCGCCCTACACCTATTGGGTTTCTCCGGAAGTAATGTTTACAAGCGGCTATGCTTGGATGCTAAACCTGATTTTGTGTATGGTGTTTTATATCACAGGGAAGCGACGTGCGAAGTGCAACCGAATTTTCAGTGCATTGTGGGTCTTGCTTTTCGGCGTGGCTGGTTTTGCGGCTTGCCTGATTATTCCCGTTCCAAAGAAAAGAAATTAATAATGCTTGAGAAATCGAGCAACTAAAATTTGATAAGATGAGAAATTTATTGTGGATTGCAGTCCTCACTGCAACATTGTTTTCTTGTGGGAATGCGAGCAAGAAAACGGAAATGGCATCGAAAGAGCAGGTTGCCAAAACTTATGAAGCATTCAACTTAAACGACTTTCTGCAAGTGGCAGATACTAAAATGGGCGACACGATTATCGTCAGAGGCTATGTAACGCACACCTGTAAACACTCGGGCAAGCGATGTTTCATCACAGGAGGAGACAAAAACAGTTCTTTCCGAGTGGAAGCTAAGGGCGAAATCGGGGGCTTCAATCGCGAACTGACCGGCTCGCTTTTGGCAATCACTGGAGTGGCTAAAGAGCGTCGATTGACTAAAGAATATCTCGACCAAACGGAAAAAGATTTGCAAGAAAAATCTTTGGTGGAGGATGGTTCAGCCGAAAGCTGCCAATCGGAATTGCAGAACATTTCCGCCATGCGAGAAAAAATGGCGGAACTGGGCAAGGATTATTATTCAATTTATTTTATGGACGGACTGAGCTATGAAGTGGTTGAAGAATAGTAGCGTCAGAAAGTATTTAAGGATATGGCATAGAGATTTAGGCTTTCTCCTAGTGGGGGTGAGTTTGGTCTATGCCATATCTGGCATCTTGCTCAACCACATGGGCGGCAAAGATCCTGCCTTTAAAACCGAAGAAGGCAGTGTGCAATTCGAGCGAAAATTAAACGAAGAGAGCCTAGATCTTTTGTGGAAACAACACGACAACTTGCCTGAATTGAAGCGCATCATGCAGCTCGATGAAGACCATTATCGGCTGATGCTAAAAGGGGGAATTGGCGTGTATAGTGCATCAACAGGATTGGTGGACTATGAAAAGCATGAACGTCGAGAGCTGGTGTATTGGATAAATCGCTTGCACTACAGCAAAGTGAAAGGCTGGAATGTAATGGCTGATTTCTTTGCTGCTTCACTCATCTTTTTTGCCCTCTCGGGCTTGCTGATGGTGAAGGGCAAAAAGGGAATTGCAGGACGTGGCAAATGGTTTTTAATTGCTGGATTGTTAATCCCGATAATTTACATCTGGTTGGCTTAATAGCCAACCTTTTTTTGAGACCTATTTTTCGTAAAACTTATACAGCTTTAAAGAGGCTTTAATCCAAACTACGAAGGTTTCCTGATAAAGAATTTCGTGAGCATCAAACGAACTGGCATACAACTCGGTTCTTTGCCCCATGTGGGCTAATAGATTTTTGCCCTCTAATGATAGATGTAGGGTATTCTTGAACAGTAACTTAGACAGAGAAAAACTAGCATCATGTCGTTCAAAGACTTTCCGAGTGTAGTAGTATCGAGGAGAGTCATAGCTATATCTTAATTGCCCCTGAATATGGAGTGGAAGTTTGGCATTGATTTGCGAGCTAATATCCCAACTCGTGTTTTTGTTTTCTCCGTCATACTGTTCCATATTATATTCTCCGTCTATTTGCCAACTTAGCTTTGGCGTTACTTTCCATGAAAAACTAGCATTGCAAGCCAACAACTGATAGTCATCCGTATTCTCCCAACTGTGAATAGCAATGCTATTTTCTTCTCGATAAGAGCGAATGATTTTATTTGTTGAATGCGTGTAGTTGAGATAGATCGAATGGCTTGTTTTGCGTTTTTTCTCTTCTGTGGCTGATGTTTTTTTGTTTACTGAAATAAATCCCGAAGTTATCCAAGCATAGCCTACCTTTACGTTGTGCGTAAGTTCTGGAATTAGTTCCGAATTTCCGCTTATTAGTGTAAAATCATCCAGATATTGCGGCGCAGCAGCCTTTTCTTCTCTGTTTGGCATGCGCATATTTCCATTATATGAAGCCAAGTAAGTGCCGTAGTTTTTGAAATGATGTTTAAAAGAGCCGCTGAAATTGGTTCTAAAATCTTTGTTAATGTCTGTTGTGTTTTGCAAAAGATTGTCGATCTTTTCATAGCGAAACTGCTGAGTGATCGAGCTATTTATGTTTTGAAATGTACTTTCGTTTTTATTGAAAAATTTTCGATACACGTTGATGCCAAATTCAGGCGTGGCTTGCATGTATTTGTTATTTCCATAATAAATACTTTGGCTTTCCCATGAGTTAGTGCTTTGGTTGTAATTTTCACGACTACTACTCGATTGAGATAAAGAAACAGGAAAACTTCCTAAAATGGAATACTTGGTTTCTTTCTTGTTGTTGAAGTAGCGCAGGCTTACTCTTAGTTTTTTATTTTCGTCTACTTTGTGGAGTCGATATTTATTTAGCGAAGATACACTTTCCAATTCCCGTTGTATTTGTTCTTCTTTTGCTGTACTTTGTACCTTGAAAACTTTAGCATTAATGAATAACCGCTGGCGAATTCCTATGGTGGACATGTGGCTGTAGTTAAAGTCGTATTGATTATTTTGCGGCACATTGTCTTGTTCTTGAAGCCGGATTTGGCTTAGCCCATTGGTATATTGCAAGAAATCGCAATTGTTATTTTTAGAATTAGAAAACAGATTACTATTCCACGAAGCCGTAAATTTGTTATCATCATTTATATTATAGCCTGTATTAAGGGTTAGATTTCCATTTTTATTAATCTGATGTTGTTTCCGCTCGCGTGCGTATGAGTCGGTGCTTAAGCTTGTGTAATGACGTTCTTCCTCGATACGTTGTTTTTCCGAGAAAGAACTATAGCCGACATTGCTTGATATCCGCAATTTGCCCATTAGTTTCATAAAACCGAGGCTTCCTTTGCATTTATCGTAGCTTCCTAATTCGCCATTGGCGGTATAATAGTCCATTAAATCGCCTTTGGTGATGATATTCATTATGGGCTCAAAGAAACCATATCTCCCTCCAGGTTCGGGGAAAAGTTCAATGGTTTTAATATGCTTTGCAGGTATTTGCTTCAACTTAAAATATTCAGTTCCTTCACTACCCATTAGCATCATTTCGGCAGCTACTTTTTCGCCATTCAACAATTTGGTAAAATCAGTATAACCGTGGTAGTGTAGTTTTCCATCAATATCGAAATATGCACCCGGAATCATTTCAATTACATCGGTTGCCGAAAGGTTTTCCACATCGCCCAACGCTTCCACATTTAGGCTTACATTTTCACCATCGTATTCAAATAGAGGTTCAAATGTACTTACCTCTTCTAATACGTAAAGAATTTGCGTTAGTTTAATTGCGCCTAAATTCAGATCAGCATCTGTCATGGAAAAATGCACAGCTTTACTTTGGTATCCTATGAAGCTGAATTGAGCAATGTAATTGCCTGGTTCTACATGTTGAATCTTAAACTTCCCCGAGGGATCAGTCATTACACCTTCTATTAATTGCAAATTTTCGGCATTTCGCAGTACAATATTTGCTGATGGTAAAACTGTATTTGTAGTGGAATCGCAGAGCATTCCGCTCCATTCTTGAGCCTGCAGTTTAGCTTGGAAAGCTCCAAAAGCAAAGAGAAACGAAAAATATATAATCAGTCTGATTTTCATGCCATAAATGTACGAAAAAACAGCCGTATTATCTTGTTTTTTTTGTATCTTTCGGAAGTTTAATTTTAAAATATAATTATGGGAAATTGCAAGATAAGTCTCAGTTCATTATTCGCATGTTTTGATGAAAATATTGAGTGTAAATTTCAATGTGTGGATGTCTGCCCAGTAGGTGTAATTGAAAAAAATAATGCAGGAGGAATTAAGATAACAAATGATGAATGTATTTGTTGTGGAGCATGTATTCCTGAATGCCCTAAAGAAGCACTAATATGGTATCAAGCATAAAAATATGGAAAGACGAAAATTTATACAATCACTAGCCGTAGGTGGAATAACTGTGGCTAGTTTGGGTTTATTTGGAAATGCGGCAAAAGCATTTGCGCAAGATAAAGCAACGAATTATGAGGCTGCCGAAGCTAAGCGGATTCTCACAGCTCATTACCAAAAGATATTTCAAGGAAGCACCATCGACATAAATGTACTCCCCGAAAAGGGAATGATAACTTTTGCTGATTCTTTTGAAATTGTGATGAATGAAAACAAAGTTACGGTGTTTGATATTGCTGATACTTTAATCCCCAAGCTTAAAGAAATGGGCTTTGATGCTTCGATGTTGAAAGAAGGGAAAATACCTGAGGGGATGATAGTAGCTGGAGCAGGTATTGCTATGGAACATGAGGGGACTGTCAATCTTTTAAAAGACATTGGTCTTAGAAATTATGATGCTGAATTGGTGTTATACAATTCTATAAATCTCAGATACAATGTACCTGCTAGCAAGTGGGCGAAAGTGAAGAAGTTTGAAGTTATATCAGATAATGAGTCTTATAAAACCTATCTTTCATCAAAAGAAGAAATTCGGATATTTGAGTCTAAGAACTCTCTAGCAGCAGGGAGAACTATAACGATAAACAGCTTAAATCCATTGTTGCTCAACAAAGATATGGGAACAGAGCGTGTGGTTTTAGACAAGAAACTGCTGAAGGAAAAGTTTGGATTAAAATTTCCTTAGGGAGGAATTGCCAAAGACTAAAAACCATAAGTCAATCGCACTGAAAGTGCCCCCGAATTGCTGCCGATGTGAAACACATCGGCAGCTTTTGTGTGCTGATAGGCGATGTCGAAACCGAGCGTTTGCGCATGCGCTAGTCGGTGCGTGTATTTAAATCCGAGCAAAACGGATGTTCTGCTAGCGGTGAGAAATTCATATTCTCGTTGGAGGTAATCATCTAAGCGAACGGTTTTGGTTTCCGACTCGCCACTGCCGTATTTTCCTTCTGCATATTCATCGCCATTTCCTCCGCCACATTGCACTTGGAGGTATGGAGAATATCGGTTTTTATCTTTAGAGAAATGTCGCTGAGCGGCGAGGCTTGCGGAAAATAATTGAAGTTCTTGTTTCCGATATTCAGGATAGGAAGTGGCGGTTTCTTTTTTCTGATTAAGTGCACCATCTGCTTGAAATTCCCAACTCTCCAGCTGCCCACGATACTGAGCCGCTAATTGCGTGTTTGCCTTCTTTCCCACCTGATTAGCTCCATAATAAGCCACGGTGGTGTTGCCATTGCTAGCCGTTTCTTCCCGATAGGAATTGGCTTTATTGTTTAAATCGTTTTGCTGAAGAAGCACATGCAAACGATGCACAGCTCTTGTTTGTCGAAGAGTGAACACCGCTTTATAAAACATCTCATTGCCTTCATGATCTGTATAGATGACAGTGGAGCTCGCTTTCGTGCCATAATATCCTCGACGGAAATTAATCCCCGCCTCGCTGTAGAAATCAAGGCTTTTAAATCGAGTTCCAAACTGCAATGCTCCTCCGTGGAAATCATTCACCATCGGTGTGCTTTTCACTGTATAGCCACTTGCTCCACCAAACCGTTCTTGCCTTCCAAAGAACAAACCGTAGTCGATAAGCAGGTTAAATTCCCTATCGGTAGTTCCCACCATTTGAAAAGAGATACTTTCCACCGTTCGCTGATAGTGATAGCTTGCGCCAAGACTGCTCTTTCCTAATTGACGCAAGATACCGAAGTCAGTTTTGAGCTCGAGCCAATCATTCGTGTGGCGCAGGTCTTTAGTTTTGTAGTAGCCCATCGTTTGGTAATAGATATTCGCTCCCATCAGCCACTTTTCATGGAGCGCAAGGCTCAATCCTCCTTCAAAAGCATAGCTTTCGCTTTTCTTTGTTCCAGCATCATCGCAATTATATTCCACAATGTTGAATGGATTGTAATCGGGATTGATGAAAGTAGCACCACCCATATTCTCGCCCGAGAAATTAGCGTAATTCACTTCTCCCGAGAGTACAAGTTTTGAGTTTAGGCGCACGATAGACTCTGTGTGTACGCCTAAACTCAAACTGTTATTCGACTCATAATAATTCACAAAATCTCCCTTTGTTTTCAACGCATAGACCTCCGCTAGCGATGCTTTCCCCTTGCTGAAAGAGTATAATCCCGCAGGGTTTGCGCTGTTCAACCAAGCACTTTCCGAGAGTTCGTTTTTGACGTTGGTGCAAAACACTTGCGCAAAGCTCGCAGAATTGAGCAAGGAGGCTACAATCAGCACCGAAAGTTTGTGAAATAAATTTGTCATGCTGTGTTAGCTCTAGTTGTTCGGATAATCTCTGATACTTGCTTTGCTTCGTTGGTGGAAATCGTTGCTTGAGCTGTTGGTGTCTTTATAGATGATAATAGCTCCGTTTGCCATTGATGCTTCGGCATCAATGCTGCTTGTGTCGGTGCTTCCATCGGCCGTATCGGTGGTGCCGAGCGCATAGTTATAGACTAGTTTGCCAGTGTTTTCTTCAATCGCTTCAGTGGCATCTTTATCCACATTGCGATAGATGGAGTAGCCCAATTTTGAAGTGTGTACTACGCTTCCAGCGTCGATGGTGGCTGAAAAACGTTTGTAGTTGTCATAGCCTTGACGGAAGACATCCACCGCATCAAGAATCCAATCATTAGGCACGAGTTGAGTGCCCGAATAGGCATAGTTTGTATCATCGCTTTTGCTTGCATCATTAGCGAAATCAGCAGGCGTTACACCTTCCTCAGGGACAAAGATGAAAAGACCCGGAGAAGAGCCACTCATCACCCAAGCACTGCCTGATGCTCCCGCAAATCGTTCAGCATTGAGATATTGAGAGCTTGGAATCTCAGCGGCTGGAGCTGGGTAGTTTGAAGCGTGATAATAATCTTCAATGTCATAGGCTGCCCAATAGCTTGAACTTGCGAAATTTGGAGCTTGACTATAAGTTGTTGAATTATCAATCGCACTTGTTAGGGCAACCACCACTTGCGTTCTTGCTTCCAGCATTACATTGGTTGGGAAGTGCCAAATGCCATAGCCCGCAGGGGTAACTCCTGTGCTTTCGTAAGTCAAATTTCCATTCTCATCAGAATAGCTGCTTGTCGAGTTTGAATTTGATGGATGTGTGGTGGCAAAGCAGAGATTATCCAAAGATGCATCCATATCAGAATTGTTATACAAGATGACATACTGCCCATAGCTGAAAGAGCCTGAGCCATCATCTTTAGGGCAACCTCCGCAATATAATTCCTTGATAATGATTTGCGACGCTTTGGAAGCGGTTAGGCTCATCGCCACAGCTTGCGAAGCATTCCAGCCCGCTCCGACGGTGAAGTTTTGCAGTCCGTTGAGATTGCTGAGCGTGCCATTGGCTGAGCGCTGTTCTGTTGAGCTAGCTTCATAAACGCCAGCAGGAAGTTCAAAAGAGGCTTCACCGCTTTCGTCAGTCATTTGACTATACGATGTGCCTGAATTGCTGTTTTTCACTGCGATTTTCACATCCGCTGCTGCTTCGTAACCTTCTGGATATTCCAAAGCAAGGGTTACGGAATAGAGGGTTTCAAATTCATCTTCTTTTTCGCATGATGTCATGAAGGATGCAGTAAATGCTACTGCGAGCATAAAAAATAACTTTTTCATTGGGGTACTTTGTTTTTTATAATTTATTCTCAGCATGTTCTTTCGTAATTGGTGAACTGCAACTAAACTTACAGAATCTAACACCAATATCCATTAAAAAAGTGAGATAGTAGTGGTTCTTATAAATTAATTTGCCCATTCAAAACTATCGGTTGGACAATTGTCAATTAAACATTGCCCTTCGCTAAGAGTGAAAACACCTGGACATTGAATTAGCAGATCACAACCAATGGTAATATTCCCAATAATAAATAAACCATCGCCACTAGGTCGAAATTGGTGAGTTTCTTCACAATTTGGGTAAGGAATTCCAATGTAATTTTGGTGATTAAATTTAAGGTATCTTTCGCTAGACTTTGTTGTGGCATCCATATTCTTCGGCTTAATAACTACTTTCCCTTCGTTGTTAACCTCAATTAAGAACTCTCCAAGTTCTATGCTTTTTGTTTGGGTTTCTCCTATGCCAGAGGAAATGTTAAGCAGACCATTTGTTGCTTGGCTGATACATACATCTTTCTCGTCTTCTTGAGTAGAAGCGTTTGTTGCATTTGTGTTTATGTTGAAGAAAAGCATAAACAATACTGTTGAAATGAATAATTTGTTTCTCATATTAGTTTATTTGAATTAATATATCGTTTATAATTTTACTCTTAATGATAATCCATAATAATAGGCTGGGATTAGGCTGCTGAAAAGCGAAACTTCGGTATCAGTTTGTGCAGCCTTCACCGTGGCTGTTCTATTGGTGAAGTTGGTGGCATTGAACGAAAGCGAAATCTTGTCGCCTATTTCTTTGGTCACCGAAATGTTTGCCGAATAATAGGGCGAATAACTTTGCTTGTTCATCCAATAAGTATAAGTGGGTTTCTTCACCATTTTCGCTAGTTCGTTGTATAGCTCGGTGTCGTTTTCCGCAGCCCATCGGAAAGTCTCCATAAAGGGCGTTTGCGTGTTGGGGTCATCGAGACTGGTGTAGTAAAGCGGATAGACCGCCATTGGCACATCGCCACTATAAATGCTCGCCGTTGACGTTTCCGAAGGGAAATAATCGCTTTGCGCATCGAGCACATAGCTCCGCTGCCCTTTGGAATATTCGCTCAATCGCTGCGAGGCGTTGAGGAATGTGGCTTCCACCCGCAAGGAAACAACTAGTCGCACTTCGGGAATGTGGGTGGTGATAGTGAAATTATTCGAAAGTTTCTGACTTTCCGTGCCGTTGTAATAACCATTTCCACCCACATAATAGGCGATGTATTTATACGGTTCGCCATTCGCCATGTTGCCACTCGATGGTAAATCGGCTTCGATGGTTTCATCGACACCTTTATAATGATAATATTTCCCATCTAGTCGAATGCTTGTTTTCAGGCTTTCAACCTTTCCGAAATCCACCAGCCATTCCAGCCCTTTGCGCCACACCGGCGAGCTATTGGAATAGCATGTTCGTCCTTGATAAGTATTCCGCATGGTATATGCCAATTCCTCGCTACCAGAGCTACCCGTTTGGTCATGCACACTCACCACACCGCTTTCATCCACGGTGTAATATCTTTCATTCAGCGGTATTTCCACATTGTTTAATGCACGCTGCGAGGTGAGCTTATAGGAGAGCGGGGTGTAGTTGGTTTCATATTTATAGGGATTGAATGTTTTGCTGACATAGGTAGTTAGGGCGATTTTTGTTTTGCGGATAGTCATATCCATCCCGATTTCACCTTTTCGGCTTCGTTGCCATTTCAGATTTTGATTATAAATAGGTGTTCTGATGCTGGTGTAATATCCATAATAGACCGTTCCATCGGAATAGGTGGGCGAAGCAAAGGTTTGAATGCTGCGATAAGTGGGCGAGGGGAAGAGCACTGCCGAAGAAGGCAGTTTCACCGCATCGCCAAAGCTAGCGCATAAGCGGAGCTTTTTCACGGTTGCGCTTTTGTTGTCGAGAAATTTATACAGCATATTCACACGAGGAGAAAAAGCCGATGCATTTCCATAAATAGAACCGCTTATTGTGTTCATGTCCATGCGCACCCCAGTTCGTATCTCTAGCTCTCGTTGGGCTATCGGAAAGGAGAGTTTATCTTCAGCAAATGCAGCCCAAGTGTTCACCGCTGGTTGCTCGCTGAAATTGAAAGTGCGATAAGTGGGCGCATATCGCTCGTCGGCATAATATTCTCCCACACCGAAGTTATCGGCATAATTCCACTCTGCTCCCAAGGTGAAATTGTTTCTCAAGCGGTTTAATGTGTGTGCCCAATCGGCTTTCACTTTCAGGTTTGCTGAAAAGGGTTTCTCTTCCACTAGCTGCGTTTGATACCAGTATCCGGCTGGAATGGCATAGATGGGTGCCGAAGTATCATCGTCGTAATTGCTCATCAGCAGATATCCCTCTTCGGTGGTGTGAATAGATGCGGTGGCTGCTGCCGATGATTTATTCGTTTTGATTTCACTGGTTTTGTCGGCATAGTTTGCCGAAGCAGAGAAATATAGATTAGTGAGCCATTTTTTATTTACTGCCCAATCGAGATTGGCATAGGCTCTGAAGCTGGCATCACGATATTTGGAGTAAGTGTCAGTGAAAGCATCAGGGTCAGATTCGGTGTTCTTTCCGCCAAAGTTTCCGCTCAATCCACTCGTGAGCACCAATGAGGAGGTTGTATTGTCAAAGCTTCTGCGATAAGTTGCTCCAATATTATTCCGATGGTAGGTGTTGTAGGGCGACGACCTGTCGGAAATTGATGCTGTGCGCTCGGCAGAAAGGTTAAGCTGTCCCTTGTTGTTGGGCAGTTCGAAGCCTTTATTGAGGGCGATTGATTTAATCATCGGCTTGGTGACCAATTCGATGCTCAGGGGCGATTTCCCTTTCTTGGTATTAATCTTCACCATCCCCGTGTTTAAATCGCCATGCTCCACTGATGCCAACCCGGTAACGATTTCCACCGACTCGATGTTTGAGACACCAATATTTCGAGTGTCTATTCCTTCCACTCCTTTCATCGAGCTGACAGCAAAGGCTGAATTGTTCGACAACCGTACGCCATCAACTTCAATAGCCGTTCCGAATGTTGCGTTGTCGAGTTCGCTACTACTTTCACTTCGGATGGCAATTCTTTTTGCCGAGCTCATGTTTTGCGACAATGAGCTTTGCTCGCCAGGCATGAGCGAGAGCAGACTTGATAAATCGACCGCTTGTGTTTGGTTGATTGCATTGCGGTCGATAGTGAAACTAGTTTCTATGTTTTTATCATTTTTCTCAGCCAGAATAAGCACTTCGCTCAGTGCGAGGTTGTCTCTTTGAAGCCAAAAAACCGTGTCGTTGGTCGTTGTCTTATCCCCAATAATAGCGATATGCATTTTGGCATAGCCAAGGCAACTAATTTCCAAATCGTTTTTTCCTTTCGGCAATGCGTTGAAATGGAAATGTCCGTTTTCATCGCTCATTGTCCAAAGCGTTTTGTCGGGAGTTGTGATATAAGCATACGCTATCGCTTGCTTGGTCTCCACATCCTTCACCGTAGCAGAAAAAACGCTTTGTGCAGAGGCAGCTAGCGGAAACATGAAAACGAGAAATAAGACGTATATAAAGCGCATGGACATTTACCTTGTAATTTTATCACAAAGTAAATGTCCTCGCTCTCGCTTCACAATCCCTATTTGTGGGGATTTTTGCTGCTAGTCATTCGTTGCAGTGTAGGCCTCATCAAGCATATTCTGATATGTTGGATTGTAAGCACAACTCGCCACACTCCAAGTATCGGACGAGAGCGAAGGAACAACATTGGCAAAGCCACTAAAATCGGCAAGGCTCTTGAGTCCGCTAATGTTTACGGATGTTGCCGATGAAAGTTTGCTGAAATTCGACACGTCGGTGATACTTGTATTGCTCGACCCAGCGATGCTAATCGTTCCATTCACAGTGCTCAACTCAGGGGTATTCAAATGACTTAGTGTTGCTGTGCTGCGTAGGCTAGTAATGGCAAAGCTCCCTGTTACGGTTGTCAGCAAGGGCATGTTGAATTCAGCAAGTGCCGATGACGACGCATAGCTTAAAGCGGCATCTTCATATCCAGTAATTTCTGTTAAGGCTGGGAAGTTGATTTTCTCTAATTTATTCCCGTAGGTAATATTTATCTTTCCAACACTCTTCAAATCGGGAAAACTAATTTCTGTTGCTTTTGAAAGAGATGATAAATCAAGCATCGTTTCAATTTCTTCAATACCAGCTAAAATCAGAGGTTCTTCATAATATGAGAAGTTGCGCAATTGAAGATATTTAATTTTCTTGAAGCCTTGCAATTCAATCATTTCTGGAAAGCTTTTTTGCGGTGAATTAACGATGATGCTTCCATCAAATAACTCATCGCCAATGATCTTTAAGTTATCCAACGTGGTGGTTAAAGCATCAATTTTGCCCACTTCTTGACCTCTCACATCAAGTTCGGTTAAAGCCGTCAAACCATACAAATAGTATTCGCCTACTTTTTTAATGGCTGGTAACCCGGGCAGTGTTGTGATGTTCGTATTGTTATACAAGTAGAATTGACCTCCGATTTCTTCGAGAGCTGTAAATCCACCAAACTCAATATATCCGGTGCTTTTGACTTCAAGCGAACCGCCAATGGTTTTAAGTTTTGGGAATGTTAGCACAGAAAGATTCCTTGCTGCACTTGGAATGCTTAATTTAGAGCCGATGCTTTCTAACGCATTAAAAGAGGCACTAGAAGCGGCAGCCGCATTTAGCGTTAAAGAGCCGCTGATGTTTTTTATGGAGTTGAAAGAAACCGACAAAAGAGATGTCACACCAGCTACGCTCAAATCGCCATTCACTTCGTCAAGTTTGGGTGCGTTGATTATTGACAATGCCGTCATATTGCTAATTGCTAATCCACCCACTTCATTGAGCACATCCAAGTCAAGCGTTTCGAGTGTAGTCAGATATGAGATCGTGGCAGTACCTAGCACACGAGTCAATGCGGGAAGTTCGACTTTATAAGCCTCCCCCCATCCGCTAAGGGTGAATGCATCGCCAACACTTTGAAGCTTAGGAAATGCAATTGTTTTCATTGTACTTACGCTTCCATTGGTGGCTGTTGCTCCATTAAATGTTAATGATTCGCCGATGGTTAAAAGTTCATCAAATTCGGCTGTTGTTAAGCTGTCAGACTTCAAGCAGAAGCTTTCGCCCACTTGTGTCAAGGCAGGCAAGCTAATGGTTTTGAGTTTCGAGTTGACAATATTGACATTTGTGCCGATGGTTTTCAGGTTTGGAAAACTAATGTTTTCCAACGAATCTACACTTTCCACTTTGACACCTCCGATTTTTTCTAAATTGCTTAATCCAGCTAAGTCTTTACCTACATAGGTTTTGTTGATCACAATATTGTAGATGATTTCTTGTAGGGAGTTAAGAGCGGAAAGGTCGGTAATGGTGTCTTCTGAAGCTGTTGCAGCAGCTTTCCCGATGATTAGGTTTCCGTCAATCACGGTTAGTCCTTGCTCTGCAAAGGCATCAACTTCAGCTTGCGAAGTAAGTGTAACATTACCCAAAGTCGAAACGTCAGTTCGTTCGATTTTATAGGCATACATTCTATTGGTAGCATTGTATGAGCTGACCTTAAAAACCTCTTCATCATCCCAATTCGTAATTGATTGTGGGTCGGGACTGATTGTAGATTCCCCACTGATTGTTACACTTGCAGCAGCACCGTTGAGCGAAATTCCTTCGGGCACTTGCATTGTAATTTCGCCATCCGATATAAGCCCTTTATAGGCCACGCCACTTTCGGCAGTCAATACAAAGTTGGTGATATAATTATCTTCACCACCGATTAAAATGGTTTCGTCATCGCATGAGTGCAATGCGCCTAAGATTACGACAGACAAGACTAATAAGAATATATTTTTCATCATTATATTTTTTAATTTTCGATTATTTACTCATGCTCATATCTCTCACAGCAAGCACTTCGGTTGAGAGTTCTCCTAACCAGCCCGCCTTGCTGTTTATCGCCACTTGAATCTTCACAAAATCAACATGCGTTAGCGCCTTGCTTGTTCCATCTGGGTAGATGGCGTTATCGAGTTCTAATTGAGTTTCGGTGCTGATGTAATCTGAACCCACATTATCTGCATATCCCCAATCAAAATCGGGATTGACATAGTATGTGCCATTGCCCGATTGATCCTCCACTTGGCTTGGGAGGCAAGTTCCGTAGAGTGTATAGCTTGCCGATGTGATCCAGTTAGGGAAAAAGCTATCTTGCGAGTGGAAGGCATTAATATCAACCGTTCCTGTTTTGCCCTCGGCATCAATCCAAGTAACATTTTGACGGCTTCCTGTTGGCTTCAGATACGAGATGAAGAAATTTTGCTTGGTGGTTGATTTCCCTGTTTCACTACCTTTTAATTCATACCAAGTTTCATCGGGCAAGCCATTGCCATTTTCGTCTTGCATCACCCACACAACAGCTGGTTCTGAACTGTTGGTAAAGGCATTCCCTTTGATCGCCAAGTCAGCTCCAGAGGTGTTTTCGATGCTATGGTCGAATCCCACTGTTAGATAACCACCAAAAGCACCAAGCGAGATATAAGCCCCTGCCTTGAGTCTGCCCAATGCATATGCGTTAGCCTGCTCTTGAGTGGCGCATGTATATCCTTCGTTGACATACTGTCCGGGTCCGGGCAAAAACTCAAAAACAGTGTTGCAAAGATTAGAGCTGGATTCGGTAGCTGCACGGAAATAGTTAGTAGCCGAAACTCCTTGAATGGTAATTGTAGCTGTGGCTGTCATTTCGCCCTCAGTTGCAGTCAGTTTTATGACATGCTCTCCTATTGATTCCGGTGTGTATGCCAACATCGCACTTGCAGTGCTTGAATCCACACCATCTACTTCCCAAACATAGCTTGTGTTTTCGGTGGCATAAGCTAGAGAGGGAGCAAGTACCAATTTATTTCCAACCGCTGCGCTGATTTCATCTTGGGGGAATATCACTGCGAGCACTGGAGCTGGATTTACTTTCACAATAGCCGATATGTAGTCTTCTCCATCTTCATTTTTCACCAAGAGTGTTAATGGGTAATCTCCCAAATCTTCTTGACCAAACAGATAAGTAGCCTCCGTAGAAACCTCTTCACCTAGCAATGTCCATAAGTAGGTAGCGGTGTCTCCGTGCATCACTTTAGGTGTGATTTCCAAATCTTGCCCTTGATAGGCTTGAATATACCCTTCAGCATCGGTGGTGAGTGTGATTTTCGGGGGAGCTAATTCAAGCACCTCAATAATACCAGGGGCAACAACATCGCCATTGTCGGCATATACTTCAAATGTGAACGGATTGGACGAGACTGTTTTTGAAGAGAATTCAAAAATAGAATCCTGACTCACAATTTTCCCGTCCATCTTCCAAACGCAATAAGGATTTATTGCACCTTCTATTTTAGGCGCAATAGTAATCGTTTTTCCTACTTTCACTTCATACAAGCCATTTTCATAGGCTAAAGAAACAGTTGGGGGATTAGGTGTTTTGTCTTCGAGCGTATCTTCACACGCAGCAAAGAGCAGCATGACCATAGTCATGCTGAAAAATAACTTTTTCATTTCTTTTAAAATTAATAATTGTATTGTAATTGAGTATCTGCAAACACAATGTGGGCTGGGATATCGCCTGTGGTAACCGCCCATTTCTTTTTGCCATCAGGAGAAAAACAGTAAAGCGTTCCTGGCGTAACGTAGTCTTTGGCATCGGTTACGAAAATTTCCTTTGTGATGGGGTTTATTGCTAAACCGTAAGGGATTTTTATTTCCTTTTCAGTGCCATCAGTGATGAAGTTTTTACTCACCACCTTTTGCGTCTGCGTATTGACAATGGAATAGCTAATGGTGTTGTCATTGGTAATATAGCTCCACTCGGTGCTATACACATACAGCGAATCGCCTGAAAGGGTCATGTTGGAATTAGGCAGTTCTAAAACTTTGGTTACATAGTCTTTTGCCGAATCAATAATGTATGTGCGAGATGGAACATTGTAATAATCACCCTGCGAACTGGCATAAATATATCCGTAGCTATCGAGTTCTAATCGTTGCAAATTTATTCCAACGGTTATTTTCTTTTTCTCGGTAAAATTGTCGAGGTTGATGATAGAAATCGTGTTGTCATAATTAGGTGCGCGATATCCACCCGAGTTTGCCACATAAAGCTTATTGTCCACAATCACCATTTCTTCTGGCTGATATCCCACTGTGCAAGTATCTACAACATTCATGGTTAGGGTGTCGATTTTCGCCACATATCCCAAGCGTGCATTCGGGTCGATAAGTACAGGACCAGCATAGGAACTCACATAAGCATAGCCATTTTTGAAAACAATGTATCGGCAATTGGGCACCGTGATGGTGGCGATATGTTTGGCAGTAGCCACATCCATCACTTCAATCAGATTCGAACAATTGATAACGGAATACAGCTTATTTCCATATATCTGAATATCGTTGCCCACATCGCCTAGCTCTTGCACCACATTGGGGTTTCTCTCGGCATAGATATTTTTTGAATAAACGCCAGTGGAATAATCGAAATAATCTAACGATGCTTTATTGCTTCCCATGTTTCCCTCATTGAGCAAGTAAAAACCAGCTACTGAAGTCAGCTCTGCACCATCTGTCACAGGAGTATCGCTAGATTCTACAATGCGGTCTTCTTCGCGACAAGATGAAGAGAAGATTGTGATGACAAGCAAAATTCCCCATAAGAAAGGTTTTCTGTTATTAAAAATCATAGTGTAATATTTAGAATGAATTTGAAATTTATGCCTGGCATGGGGTAGTTTTGTACTACCTCATACTGCTGGTTGAAAATATTATTTACCTCTCCTGTCAATCGAAATTCTTTGCTGTGCCATGCGAACATTTTTGAGATTGAAAAATCAGAAGTGTACCAAGGCAAAGCGTAGTTTTCGGCAATGTTGGCTTGCGATTCGTATCGTTCACCCGTATAGATGAAACTATAGTTCACATTCCAGGTTTGATATGTTCCATTGAGCACCAAAGACCCACTATGCCAAGGAATGTAAGGAATCTGCCCGCCATAAAAATTACTTGAAGTATCCGTAAAATCTTGAGCTTTCTGAAAGGTGTAGTTCACACGAGCATGGAGCATTGCATCTTTCGTCAGCTGAAATGCAGACTTTGCAGCTACATCAATTCCTCGAATTTCTACAAAACCAAGGTTCACCATGGTCCATCGAAACTGATTGGAGGTGGGCATTGCCACGATTTTATTTTCCACCTCATTGTAGTAAGCATCAAGCTGCACCTCAAATTGTTGAAACCAAGAGTTGATGGTTTTGTCATAGGTAAGTCCTAAGTTATATTGACTGGTATATTCGGGTTCGAGATTTTTGTTTCCAATGAAAGTGTAGTATAAATCATTGAGCGTGGGCATGCGGAATATGCGTTTATAAAATGCTCGCAGATTCAAATTAACGTTTTGAAAAGGCTGATAGGCAGCTACTACTGTTGGTGTATATTCTTCTTTGTCTGGAGCGTTGTTGTTTCCAACTTCGGTGGTTTCTTGCACAAATGTACCTAGCACACTGGCTTGTAATTTGAATTGATCGAAATGTAGGGCGGAAGCCAATGCCATCAATTCGGTATGACGAGTGGGGTAAACAAATCCATAAAGATTGGCATCAAGTGTATTCCGCTGAAAATCGCCCGAAAGATTGACATTCCACCATGAAGCGATGCTATATTTATTAGCGGCAGAGAAATAGACTTCTTGCTGCTTATAGGTGTTGTCAATATACATGGTTGATTCATCTAGGCGAGGGTCAGAGAGGTAGTGTAGATAGTCATATGCATATTTCCCATTGAGCAAGATACTGTAATTACTAAATCTTTTGCGAAAAGAGGATTGGATGAAGAAATTTTTATCCCATTGGCGGTCTTCATTTTTAAATCTACCGGGTTCTTCTCGAACAAATGCTCCAGGATAGCCTCTTTCTGAATCGTAATAATACGCTTTGGCTTTCCATTCGCCATGATTGATTTTTCCAAACAAGCCATATTCTATGCGCAAAGCCTTCACATCGCCATTCTGGCGCACCGCAGTCGTGTCATATCCATCAGCCTTCGTATAGCTAAATTTATACTTCCCCGAAGTATACATATATTCAGAACTCAACGAACTACTTATGTTTTCACTGAAGCGATGCTCCCATAAAAAAGAAGGGTTGATCAAGTGGAAAGAACCCGTTTTGAACGAGGCTCGGATGTTGTTGGTTTGGGCTTTTTCAAAGATTGGCAATTTGGTTTGTAAATAAATTGATCCTGCCGACGCGAAATCTTTTGCCGGTTGAACTATTGCACTTCGCGGACCATGGTAGAGGGTGACTCCCTCCATATTGTCGAGCGAGAATTTGCCTAAATCGACCACGCCATTTTGAGCATTACCCAACTCTATGCCGTCGTAAAACACACCTACGTGCTGCGTGCCCATACTTCGGATATTCACCGTTTTCAGTCCGCCAATACCACCATAATCTTTAATCTGCACACCCGAGAAATAACGGATAGCATCAGTCACGGAATGCGCACTGAGCTTTTGAAGCTCAATTCCATTCAGCTGCTGAACAGGTATAACTTCTCGCTCAATATAGTCGGCTTTCACCTCAATCACTTCGATATGTTGCAGACTATCGAGTCTGCTTTGCGCTAATAATCCTTTTGCACACAGCAAAACGACAACAACCAGCACATGTTTTAAATGAGTCATAATAACTTTTAAACATTGCTCGCTGAAAAAAAGGATGAAGATAAAATGAGTGTTGGAATGAAGATTCCTGTCAAAATCATTTATGTTCTTCAGCTTTATTCCCCGAAAGCTTAATAACTAAAATCATTTGGCAGGTTTTCTGACTTGCTTCATCTTCGAACTTCCTTCCCATTCGCTGGTGCGAACAGTGGATTTGAGTATTGTCGAAGATTTTAGGTGAAGCTTACAGCAGCGGGTCTGTTCAGGATTTACACCTGATTCCCTTTTAACTGACTTCCCGAAAGGGAGAGTTCAGTACCAAAATCGGGGCAAACTTAAAGTCCTTTTTTGGAAATGTAAGAATAAAAAAGGAAATCTATTTTATAAATTAACCTTAAATTTACTTTGAGAGTCCCCCTTGAGTGCAAGTTCGCTTCATCTTGTTTCAAGCATGCCAGTGAATTACACTTTTTGTAGTAAGCCAAGAATATTCTTAGAAATTCACAAGAAGTAACACTGCTTGGCGGCGAGGTGTTTCTTGACTTTTGTCATGTGTATTTAAAGCTAGGAGACTTATTTTTGTCGGCTTTTGCTATCTCGTTTTAATATGATAAAAACATAACTATGATTTTTAAAAGAAAAGTACAAACAGAACTACCTATATCAGAACTTAATCAACGCTTTATTGATTTGTTGATGAACACCAACATCAGATTTACCCCCAAAGTGAAACAGCTAAAAACGCTTCTGGAAGCAGGAGCTGATATTAATGCACCTCATAGCTATGCAGGCTTTGAAATTAATGCACTCACGGCATTAGCTGGTTGGGGTGATGATTTGCACCGACCCTTAAAGTTGGCAGAATGGTTAATCAAGCACGGTGCAAAGATAGAGTGCTATGGGCGGTCAGCGTTCTTGTGGGCTATTTGGGAAAATAAGCTCGATTTCATAAAGCTCTATGCCGACAAGGGGGCGGATTTACTTTTTGAGGAAG
>JBKECD010000196.1:0-1941 GCA_047974225.1 Mangrovibacterium sp. | reverse complement strand
CACCAGTGGGCTTGTTTATCGCTGACTTAACAAGCCCACTTTCCCTCCCTCAAACTCCCCTCGAATAAACCGATGGACATCACTTTCTTTGTAATAAAGTTTTTTGTTGATGCATTGATATTTCAGTCTTCCCGAGCTTCGGTATCGTTGCAAGGTTCGCTTGCTGATGTGAAGCATCAGACAGAGGTCTTGGTTGTCGAGCAGGCGTTCGCCCTCGAAGATGTTTTGTGGCTGCTTGCCGAGTCGTCGGTCGAGCTTTTCCAGCTTTTCATGGATGCGCTCCATCCAGATATCAAAATGGTCTTTGTTGATATGCATCGTTTTTTTAGTTTGATTGGATTAAATAAAATGCTTTAGCATCGTCGGCAGATTTGGTCACAATGCCGTGTTCGAGCATGAAACGAATGTAGTCTTTGGCGGTGCGCTCCTTCACGCCCACTTCATCTTGGAGCGCTTCGGAAAGTTCGGTGTAATTAAAACTTTGCTTGTCGGCAAAAATGCGTTGCGCCGTTTGGGCGAGCATCTTTTCCTTGCGCTGTTCGGTGGCTTCCTCCGACTTAATTCCTGCATATCGGTGCATCGCCAGCGTCTTGTCCCACGCAAAGAGCATCAGGGGCACATCGAGCGGACTTCCTTCCCGTATTTTGATGGCTTTCACCACCGAGTGCAGCCGGTCTTTCTCCTGCTCAATGGCGAGAATCGAAGCCGCCTTGCGTTGCAGCTCGCTCCCCAGATGCCCCCGAAGTTTGATGCCATTAGGCACAAAGTGCAGCACCGCAATGATACAGGTGTTATAGCTCGAAGCCATGCGATGCAGTCGCTCCACCAGCAGGGTGCTTTCGCCCTCATCGTTGGCACTCGAAATCAGGTCGGCAATACCATCAATGACCACCAGCTGAATGCCTCCATGCTGATAGAAAAACTTATCCATGCTTTGCTCGATGCAGTCGAGCCGTGTTTTTCGGGGAATCGACGATAGGCTGAAAGCATGGAAAAACTCCGGCAGGGCTTCTCTTTGGGCACGCAGCAACATCCGCTGCACGTGGTTGAACAGCTGCACTTCCGATTGCTCGGTGTCATACATCAACACCGAACGAGCCCGCACATTGGGTGCCACCTCCATGCCCAAGCAATCCACCTCCTTTTTTTCAGAAACAATGCAGCCTGCCAGCAGTGCCGCAATGTAGCTACTCTTCCCCGAACCTTCCGAGCCGGTGATGCACAGCAAGTTTCCTTCCGAAGCAATGGCAGTGCCATGGGTGGCGATGATGGCACGTGTCAAGGGTGGCGGGTGCTTCAAGTCCACCTCGCAAGACCTCAAGAGGTCTAAGTTTTCTTCATACATAGCATCTAGTTTTTGAGTGAAAAGCAGTCGCAAATCAGCCGCCGTGTTTCCTTGTCGGAAATAGTCGGACACGTCCTTTTCCTGCTTGCTTCCCACGAGGGGGAGTTGCAGATTTATCACCTGAAACTCTGCCAAGAGTTCCGCCTGTTTGGCAGCACTGTTCAGCCCGGTTTCATCGGCATCAAAAAGCAGGGCAATGTGCCTAAAACGGAAAGACAGTGTCCGAATCTAATTCTTTGGAATCTGCGAGCTTTCCGAATTGAAAGCTATTGCCGAGAAGTTGTGAGATGCCAAGCACATCACAGCCTTTTCGCCCCCCGTGATGAAGAGCAAATCACCCTTTCGCGGGAGCTGCTTCCAGCCAAAACAATAGGGCTTCGGCATTTCGCCAGCTTGCAAAAAACGGAGGCGAGAAAAGGGGCGATAAATCTTGATGTGCCGACCGTTCAGGTAGGCAAACATTGGGTCGGCATCGCTCGCAAAAAGACGAAAGGGCTTGCCCTCCCGATTGGAGCTTTCAAACTGCGAGAGGGCTTTCACACCATAGCGAAGTAAGGTTTTCTCATCAATGCCATACTGCGCCCACCAATCTAATT